>DMFG01000046.1 GCA_003450655.1 Coxiellaceae bacterium
AAGATGATTGCCCATATCGTCAAGTTGGTGGTAGAGAGCAGGGCTTATCGTATTTAACCTCGTTTTTTCAGGAGCGTGGGCTACATTACACCAAGTCGATGTCTTCTCCGGTTACAGCTTTTGAGGCATGCTCACGGTTATCACCCTATATTGCTTTTGGTTGCTTGTCGATTCGTGAAATTTATCAGTGGCATCAAAAACAACTTGATCTCATAGAGCATTGTCCACCACAAGAGCAGCGGCTTTGGCGAAGTGCGCATCGCTCATTTTCAGGTCGTTTGCGTTGGCATTGTCACTTTATTCAGAAACTAGAGGGTCAACCTAGCATTGAGTTTGAGAATCTACATCCTGCTTACGATTCGGTGCGTACCGAAGCGTTTAATGAAGAGTTTTTCTTGGCGTGGCAGGATGGTAAAACAGGTTTTCCAATGATAGACGCTTGCATGCGAGCACTTCGTGCGTGCGGCTGGATTAACTTTCGGATGCGCGCGATGTTGATGAGTTTTGCTAGCTATCACTTATGGTTAGATTGGCGTCGTACAGCTCCTTTTCTTGCACAGCAATTCACTGACTATGAGCCTGGTATTCATTACTCTCAAGTACAAATGCAATCAGGCACTACGGGTATTAATGCCATACGCGCATACAATCCTATTAAACAAGGCTTAGATCATGATCCCGATGCCCGTTTTATTGCCAGGTGGCTGCCAGAGCTAGCCTCGCTTCCTCAAAAAGATCGCCACCAACCATGGGCATTGCACGTACCTGATGTTGATTATCCACTGCCTATTGTCGATGAAAAAATTGCTCGCACTCAGGCAACTCGCCAACTATATGCGATTCGACAAGGTGACCAACATCGTGCATTATCTCAAGCAATTGTGAAGAAACACGCCAGTCGGCGTCCGGCTCATGATCGCCGAAGGCGCAAGAAGCCACCTGCCGACGATATGCAACAGGAGTTACCCTTGTGAGTCAAATACAAGTTATCCATTGGTTTAGGCAGGATCTACGACTGGTTGATAATCCCGCTTTAGATGCAGCAGCAAGGGCCGGCACGGTCTTGCCGATATTTATCCTCGATATCAAGAATTCAGGTGATCACGCCATGGGTGCTGCCAGTCGTGTTTGGTGTCATCACGCTTTACAGTCACTGTCTGAGTCACTACAGGATCGCCTAGCGATTTATCAGGGTGATCCAATGGCAATCTTGCAGCAACTCTGTCAGCAGCATGATATTCAAGCAGTGTATTGGAATCGTTGCTATGAGCCTTGGCGTATTCAGCGTGATCAGGTCATTAAGTCAGAGCTCAAGGCACAAGAGATCTCAGTCAACACGTATAATGGATCTTTACTCTGGGAACCATGGCAGGTAAAAAAACAAGACGGTACCCATTATAAAGTCTTTACACCCTATTACCGGAAAGGTTGTCTTGTGGCTGAGCCACCACGTTTTCCATTGGGTAGCCCTGAATCACTCATAACATTGCCCAAGCCAAAAGATAGCTTAACGATTGATGCTCTACGACTCTGTCCCCAACACGATTGGCACGTTGACTTGATCAAATCGTGGGAGATCAGTGAGCAGGGTGGGCAGAATCGATTGTCTGCTTTTGTTCGTGATCATATTAATGATTATAAGCAAGGCCGTGACATTCCCTCGCTTCAGTCGACTTCGAGATTATCACCGTATTTACATCATGGGTTAATATCACCCAATCAAGCTTGGTATGCTGCTCGTCAATCAGGCGACTCATCTTCTGTGGATGTTTTCTGCAGTGAGTTGGGTTGGCGAGAATTTTCTTATTCACAGTTGTATTATAATCCAACGATTGCTACGGAGAACTTGCAAACTAAGTTTGACCAGTTTCCTTGGCTCGATGACAAAGCGGTGTTACGTGCTTGGCAGCAGGGTCAAACGGGGATACCCATGGTGGACGCTGGTATGCGTGAACTGTATCAAACCGGTCACATGCATAATCGTGTTCGTATGATTGTCGGATCTTTCCTAGTAAAAAATTGCTTGTTGCATTGGCATCACGGAGAGCGTTGGTTTTGGGATTGTTTATTTGACGCTGACTATGCTAGTAACAGCGCGAGCTGGCAGTGGATAGCGGGTTGTGGTGCCGATGCAGCACCTTTTTTCCGTATTTTTAATCCCGTGACGCAAGGTCAGAAGTTCGATCCAGAGGGTATTTATATCAAACAGTACTGTCCTGAGCTCATCAATATGCCGATTAAGCAATTGCACGCACCTTGGGAAGCAAAGCCTGAGATTTTGCAACAGGCAGGTATTGAGCTAGGTGTTGACTACCCACTGCGAGTTGTTGATTTAAAAATTTCAAGGCAGCGTGCACTGGATGCTTTTAAATCATTAAAAAAGGAATGATATGAGTGTTTGTCGTTTGATTTTACCTGATCAGTTATCCCTAACAATCAGTAGTCTCCAACGAATCAGTGATAATGATCATGTCCTGATGATTGAGTCGTATGATTATTTTACCCACGTTAAGCATCATAAGAAAAAAATCATTTTTTTATTAAGTGCGATGCGTCATTTTGCTGACCAACTCAGGAAAAAAGGATTCAATGTCACCTATATTCCACTCGAGGATGTTACTCGAAAAGACAGTCTTAAAAAACTACTCGTGGGTTTTATTAAGCGGCACGCCATCAAGCATTGCATGGTGACACAGCCGAGTGAATACCATTGGCAGCAAGAGATTCAGTCTTGCGATCAGCAGGCCGGTTGTCATGTGGAATTGATGGATGATCATCGTTTTTTATGCACTAATGAGCAATTTTCAGCGTTTGCAGCAGGCAAAAAACAGCTGCGTATGGAGCTCTTTTACCGTCAGATGCGTCAACAACACCAGGTGCTCATGAATGGCGACAAGCCGATTGGTGGACAGTGGAATTACGATCAAGAAAATCGAAAGCCGCCAAAGTCAGGTCTTGATATCCCGGATACTTATCATACGACTATAGACAAGCAAACGCAGGCGATCATTGGGTTGGTTGAGGAGAACTTTTCCGATCACTTTGGTGATAGCTTGCCATTCCATTTTGCAGTAACGCGCCGTCAAGCACTGGTAGCTTTAAAGCAATTTATACAGGCTCGATTGGCTTTATTTGGAGATTATCAAGACGCGATGTTGCAAGGTGAGCCCTGGATGTTTCATAGTCATATCAGTTTCTATTTAAATTGTGGACTGTTATTACCCCTCGAGTGCATTCAGCAGGCTGAAAATGCCTATAATGATGGCTTGGCGCCACTGAATGCCGTAGAGGGTTTTATTCGCCAGATTTTAGGTTGGCGTGAGTACGTACGCGGAATCTATTGGCTTAAGATGCCTGAATATGTCCAACAAAACTTTTTCGAAGCAAAACGCGCTCTGCCAGACTTTTATTGGACTGGGAAGACGGCTATGAATTGTTTAAAGCAATGTATTAGTGAAACCGAGCAGAATGCATATGCTCATCACATACAACGTTTAATGATATTGGGTAACTTTGCATTAATTGCGGGTATTGCTCCTAAAGAGGTGAATGAATGGTTTCATGTGGTC
>DMFG01000036.1 GCA_003450655.1 Coxiellaceae bacterium
CACTCGGTATCTACGTACCCGCCAGTTTTAGTCAATTTTCAAAAATCACCAGTATTGAAGAAGAGACCCATCCCATTGATGCAGAAGCCATGGTCGAACAACTGGTCATCGGACAGGAAGAAATAGTCAGGACAGCGCGTCATCTCATGCCTTTGGTCAGTAGCGTTCATGACGCACCTACTGAGTCATTATTGACCGATCGAATGATGGTGCATGAAAAAAATGCCTGGATGTTACGCAGTTTATTAGAAGAATCTTAATACCCAGGCCTCTCCCCATCCATGCCTAAACAGTGCTACACTGTGCGCTGTTTAATTATTGCTTGATGGTCTCTCATGCGTAGCCCTCACTATCTTGATCAATCCTACGAAGCCCGTTTATCACGTAAAATTCGACAATGGCGCTGGTCACACTGCCACATGGACCCTTTACTGCTTGGCGGGCTATTTATCTTATGCGCCATGGGGTTATTCAACCTATACAGTGCTAGTAATGAACACATCAGTATGGTCAAACATCAATTGATGCACTATGGATTAGCTATCATTATTCTTATGGGTTGTGCACAAATATCACCTCGCTACTTTCGTTTAGCTGCACCGTGGCTCTATGGCTTAGGTTTATTCAGCCTACTCTTAGTGCTTGTCGTTGGACACACCAGTCAAGGCGCGACACGATGGATTGGCGCAGGTTCATTACAAGTACAACCCTCTGAAATCATGAAACTGGCCATGCCTATGATGCTAGCGTGGTTTTGGCATGAGTATGAACACCTCGACCCTAGCAAAAAAATCATCATCGCGTCTGCGATTTTACTCATACCAACCGCTCTCATTGCAAAACAACCCGACCTTGGAACGGCCATCTTGATTGCTTGTGCAGGCACTTATGTCATTTTACTCGGTGGCGTTCATCGCAACATAATATTAGTCAGCCTCCTGATACTGATCATAGCGACCCCTATCCTGTGGCACACACTGCATGACTATCAAAAACAACGTATTGAAACTTTTCTACATCCTGAAAAGGACCCTCTGGGAACAGGGTACAATATCATTCAATCTAAAATTGCAGTCGGCTCCGGCGGCCTGACTGGAAAAGGCTGGCTACATGGCACACAATCTCACCTCTCTTTTTTACCGGCACATACGACAGATTTTATCTTTTCCGTGGCAGCTGAAGAATGGGGCTTACTGGGCAGTTGCATATTGTTAGCGGCCTATACCTTAATTTTTTTACGTTGTGCCAGTATTAGCCTACAAGCACAAAATACGTTTACGCGATTACTCACAGGCAGTTTGAGCCTCACGTTCATGACCTGCGCTTGCATTAACATTGGCATGGTCATTGGCATCTTGCCGGTGGTCGGAGTACCATTACCCCTGGTGAGTTATGGGGGGAGCTCAATGATCACGACGATGATGGCCTTTGGTATCATCATGTCAATTCAAACCCATAAAAAACTCTGGTCTAGCTAACTTACAAAGGAACCATCATGACTTATAACAGGGCAACACTGCAAAAAACATCTCGTATAATAGCACTTATCACTGCAATCAGCTTACCTGTCATAGGCGTTGCCAATCAATCACTCACAGCAAATGAACAAACCTTCATTCAAACGGTCTCAAAACAATATAAAATACCTCAAGCTCAAGTGACCGATATTGTTGAACACATTCATTACAACCCTGACATCATCAAGAAAATGACAACACCGTACGAAGGCCTCAGCTGGCAAAAATACCGTGCGCACTTTATCACAACACCACGCATTCATGGCGGTCATTTTTATCAAACTCAACATGCCAATACCTTTCAACAAGCCTACCAACAATTTGGTGTCGATCAGAACACCATCACCGCCATCATCGGTGTTGAAAGTTTTTATGGCAAACACACAGGGTCTTATAATGTATTAGACGCCTTAGGCACCTTAGCTTTCCACTATCCACCACGTGCTAAATTCTTCCAAAAAGAATTACAACAATACATTGTACTCAGCCTTAAAAATGATTTACCGATTACCACACTCAAAGGCTCATACGCTGGCGCACTCGGCATACCACAATTCATGCCCTCCAGTTACAATCACTACGCCGTTCCTGGTAAATCACAACAAGCACCCGTTAATCTCTTCACCGATCACGATGATGCCATCATGAGTGTGGGTAACTTTTTGAAAGATGCCGGCTGGCAACGCAACCAACCCGTCGCCTGCTCGATCACCTCAGATAAAACCATCAGTCCCACACTGGTCAGTAAAAACACCAAACCACAACACACCCTCGCCTGGTATGCACAACGTCAGGTTTCCTCGGCTTGCACTCAATCACTCAACCCCAACACCATGGCAGCCTTAGTGAATATGGGCAATACAGCAACACCCGATTATTGGTTAGTGTTTAAGAACTTCAATGCCATCATGCGCTATAACCCTCGCATTAATTATGCCATGGCGGTGTTTCAATTAAGCCAAGCTATTAATGTGGATCGTCAGCATGGCTAAGCCCTCACTATCCATTGATGAAGCTAAAGCACTGCACCAGCAACATGACCTTGAGGGTGCAGTCAAAGCCTATCGCTCTTTACTCAAACAAGACCCTCATCATTTAGAAGCCTGTCACTTGCTTGGCATGGCGTTAACGCAACAAGAACAGTTCCAGGCGGCAGAAAAATGCTTGCGCGATGCAATAAATAACAACCCCAACCAACCCAGCTTACACAACAGCTTGGCCAATGTGTTGTTACGTCAAAACAATATGACTGACGCGATTCAAACCTTATCCGAAGCACTAACCATCGATGAGACGTATGCAACGGCGCATAACACGCTTGGACGATGCTATTACCTTCAAGGGCAAGGAGATGCAGCCAAACAGCATTATGAGCAAGCAATTCAGTATGATACGCATTTTCCACAAGCGCACTACAACTTAGCCTTATTACATTTACAACAAGAACAATGGTCGCAAGCAGTTGAGCAACTGCAAATGACATTGAAGTTGAATCCCGATTTTCATCAAGCGCACCGACAATTAGCAGAAGCTTTATTACAACTCGAGGATTATCCAGCAGCACACAAGATCTTACTACACTGCATTGAAAGTCAGCCTGAGCACGCTGATAACTATTACAACCTAGGACTCACCTACCTAAAACAACAACAACCCGAAGAAGCGGTCGCTGCGTTTGAACAAGCCATTGCTTTAGAGTGTGAGCAAACCGACATCCAACACTTATTGGGTAACGCCTATTTACACGAAGGTGACCCCGCCAAAGCCTTGAGTTATTTCATGCGCCAACTGGAAGTCAGCCCGATGATGGAAAGCTATTACAACATTGGTGTGATCTTAATGCACCAAGACCGTAATAAAGAAGCGATACAATACTTAGAACAAGCACAAAGCCTTGCACCGGATGACACGGCGATTGCGATTAACTTAGGTGGGATTTACCTCAAGTTACAACAACTCGATAAAGCCACAGCACATTACCAAGCAGCCATTGAAAAAGACCCAGACAATGATGAACTCAAACACATCGTCGCTGCAATTAGCCAGGGCGAGACGCCCGATCATGCACCCGTAGAGTACGTTGAACACTTGTTTGATCAATACGCACCGTATTATGACAAGCACCTGACTGAAGCCTTACAATTCTCAGTACCTCAACAATTGATGGATGCTGTCAG
>DMFG01000063.1 GCA_003450655.1 Coxiellaceae bacterium
TAAAAATAAGCACGATTTAATGAGCCAATTAAAAGTAGAAAGCTTCATATTGGATGTTGCCGATGGTGTTGATCAAGAGCAGTTAACTCGTGTAATGGCCTATGAGCTTCCAGGAGTTACGCTTTCCAAGGTCGATCATCAAACCTTACAAGTCGATGTGTGCCACTCGGCGTCAATGAATGATGTGTTTACCATCTTGGGAAAATACAATATTACGATCAACAGTCTGCGTAATAAAGTGAATCGACTCGAGGAGTTATTTTTGACCTATACCGATAAAAAGGAGGAGACAGTATGACGTTTCAACAAGCTTGCTATGCATTATTGACTCTGTTGCGTAAAGAGGTTGGTCGTTGTTTTCGTATTTGGCCACAAACCGTTGCTGCTCCTGTTGTAACCACCACGTTGTATTTTTTTATTTTTGGGAAGGTGATTGGATCGCATATCGCTGATCAGCATGGTTTCCCATACATTCAATACATTGTTCCTGGTTTGATTTTAATGGCGACATTAATTAATGCCTATGTGAATACATCGTCATCTTTTTTTGGTGCAAAGTTTGCAGGCTCCATTGAAGAGCTGTTAGTCTCGCCAATGCCCGCGACTTTGATTGTATTCGGATATGCTATGGGAGGTGTTTTTCGTGGTGCTTTAGTGGGTTGTATGGTCGCTTTAGTCGCTATTTGTGTCACGCATGTGCATTTTGTGCATCCTGTTTTGGTGGTGTATTCGATGTTGGTGACGGCGTTTGTCTTTGCTTTAGTGGGTATCATCAATGGTGTGTTTGCTCGTAAATTTGATGATGTCTCATGGGTGCCTAATTTTATTATTTCACCGCTAACCTATTTTGCGGGTGTGTTTTACTCGGTACAAATGTTGCCACCATTTTGGCAGGCTGCTTCACATTTGGATCCTATCTATTATTTAGTGTCTGCCTTTCGTTTTAGTATGTTGGGGGTCAAAGACGCGACGACGTCATATGCATTAGCGGTCAGTACAGTGTTAGCAATAGGCGCTTTTATATTGACGACGCAATTATTAATACGCTCAAAACGGATGCGTTCATGAGTATTGTGGTGCTTTCTTCAACTGAAAGCATAAAACCCAGCTAATCATTAGAGGTATCAGTAACACCCAAAAGCTATAGAAAAACATGTAATGGGTGTTATATATCGATGGATGTTGTTTGAAATAGTGAAGAATACCGCCGAGTAACTCCTGAAAGAAGAAACCACACAGTCCTATCACCATATTGATGACGGCAAACGCAGTGGCGTGTAGTTTTTGTGGGAAATATTGTCGGGCGTAACTAAAAGCTAATAGCATGCTAGACACAAAAAATCCGACAGCAAAGTATAAGGGGTACATGATCACTGAATTTAGTGGTGTTTTTGATGAGAACACAATCACTGAAAACAATAGGATGGTTATGGTATTAGCGATTAACATCCAGCGTATTTTACTTCGAAATAGGTTTGCTATGATGCCATGCAGTGGACCACCGACAGCAATTCCAACGAAAATCATGCTGCTAATTGAGGCAGCTTGTTGGCTGCTAATATGGTGGCTGTATTTTAAAAAGACGACATCATAGAGTTCTGCGAATGCATTCACAACCGTGCCAACCATAATGCCAGCGTAGAGTGCTAGCAGCCAGACGGCTTGCGTTTTTAGAATCGGCGCAATATGGCTGTTGCTCTCTAGTAAGCCTCGTGGTTTTTCAGGTGCCCGTAGTAGGGTGTAGATAATAACAGCTAGAATAAAGCCAAACAATGTAATTAGATGAAAGGCATGTTGCCAGGTTGATTGTTCGATCATGTGATTCAACAAGGGTTGTCCGAGTAGTCCACCCAGAACACCGATGGTATTGGTTAAGCCAACGGCAAATGGAAACGTGGACTTCGGCAGCCACGTAGAGCCTGTTTTTAATGCACCGAGAAAGGCTGCAGCAGAGCCAATGGCGATTAGAACACGTCCTATAGTGAGTGCTGTTAGAGAGGGAGAGCTGCTGATTAGCAAGCCTAATGTCACGATGAGGCAAGCAAAGGTGAGTGTGATGCGAATGCCAAATCGATCTAAGCAGTAACCTGCGGGTATTTGTGAGAGTGCATACAGTGGAAAGTAAATTCCCATGATGTTTCCAATCGTGATATAGCTAACGCCAAGGCTATGGGCGATAGGTTCTATCAGAACGCTGGGTGCTGTGTGTTGGAAGTAATCTAATCCATAAAACAGTGCTGCGATGAGCCACATAGCCCAGCCCAATAGAAAGTGTTTTGTTTTCACGTGATGAACCTTATTGCTAAAATTGGTGAATATGTACCCATTTTTTTTCGTTCGGAAACGATACGATAGTCATTTCATCGGTGTAAAACAATCTTTTTTTAAAACCCAGGGTTTTTTACGGTAATCTTCTGTTAATCAGTACGTTATATTACTTTTCATGAGGGGTATTGATGACCAAGCTGGATTTTGTATGCTGGAAGTGCTGATTGCTTGGTCATTGGTGGTTCTGGTGACGCTATTAGTGTTGTCTTTAGAGCGGGAATCTATACAGCAAATTCATCAAGATTGGCTATATTGTCAAGCCATGCACGCTGCAGCTAATTTAGCTGAATTATATCGAGCAGATCCTAAGAGGGTAATCTCGAGTAAAATCTATCAAGAATGGTTGAAGCAGTCTAATCATCATTTGCCACAACTTCAGGTTCAGTTGAGTTGTGACCAGGGGTTGTGTGATGTTGATTTATCTTGGCGACAAGGTCATCACTATCATCTCGTGTTTGCTTCATGAGTGCTCAGCGTTGTCATAATCAGTTGGGTTTTACTGTTTTGGAAATGCTATTGGCGATGAGTTTATCAGCTTGGTTGTTGTTAACAGTTATTATGCTGGTAGGTGATTTAAGTCAACATCTGCATTGGCAACAGGCAATGACTGATTTAATGGATAGAGAAAATGGATTAGCACAATGGTTGCCGCAACGCATCTCACAAGCTGGGTTGTCAGATTGTCTTAAAGATAAGAATGATCGTATGCAGGTTATAAAAGGTTATGGTCGTCATCAGTCAGCACCGCGTTGGCTGACACAAAGAAAGTCACAGACGGACGCTGTGATTATTTCAGCTTGCCGACGCTATCGTGGTAAACAACAATGGATTAATACGGCGTATTATATTGCTAAAACCCATTATAAGAATGAATGGGGTCAGCCTGAATATGCGCTGTATCAAAAAGTGGAAGGTGGGCGACGTGAAGCTTTAGTGTCGGGTATTGAAGATTGGTCTATTCTTTATGCGCTACAGTTACCGTCTGATAATAGTCAGAAGTCATGGTTATTAGCTTCCTCGGTTAATGATTGGCATCACGTGAAGTTGGTGTCATTTAATACCTTGATGCGAACGCGGTTTAAGATGCTCCATACACAAACACGGTATACGTGGTTAGGTCGAATATATACAGTACCTAAGGGTGCTTTTCTAACAGATGTCATTATCACTGTCGCGCTCCGTGAGTTATAACGATGTCTCATGAATCCGGTTCAGTATTAATCGTAGTATTAGGTTGGGTGATGATTGCAAGCTTTATCATGCTTGGTGTACTAACAATGACAAGGGAGCAGAGTCTATTGTTGCATGCACATCGAAACCATCAGCAAGCTTTTTATTTAGCAGAGCGAGGACTAAAGTGTGCATCCAGTGCGGTTATCAATCATAGTCCCTCACATTGCTCTTCACTACAGCATATCACTGTCTCGGTAGATGTTAAGAACAATGATCAGGGAGGGCTGGGGTATCAATTAAAATCAGAAGCTCATGTAGGTTATTCTAAGGTGGTCTTAGAGGCCTTCGGTACGCTAAATGATCATCGTGTGTGGGTCCAAAATTGGTGGAGGATAGTGCAGTAATCTTGTAATGTGTGTTAAGTGCTCATTTTTAATCATAAGGAGGTGATTAGATGTCTCAACGCTCACAGTCGATGATTCGGTGGTCGCAAATATTATTGGTTATTCCTGTGATGATCAGGGAGTGGATCAATATGTTGACGGATATTGGTCGCTATCATCTGAATGTGCATTTATCACATACGATTATCACCTTCCCAACTAAGCAGGCTGTAGATACCTTGGTTAATCGAGATATTAATAGTGTGATACTTGCAAAATTTATCCCAATTTGTTGGATTATTTTTCATGGACTTTCTGCGATCTTAATGTGTGTGGGTATCTGTTTACTCATCATAGCGATCAAAGAAAACACAGAGAATTTTCAAATGAAGAAGCATTGGGCAATTTTGGGTTTAGCTATCAGTATTTTTTCCTACACTTTTTATGCTGGTGCAGCGTCTATGGATTATTTTCTCTCCTGGCTACAAGACCCAGCGATTAATCTTAATGGTGACATCGTAGGATATGGGTTGCCGCTAGGGATTGCCTTGCTCTTTCTATGTCACCGCGTTTAGTTGGTGTTGAATGATATTTGTTTGTTTAAGGTCATTATATCAAAGGATACTGTTCACATTTGAATTGCCGTGAGTATATATGTAAAGACTGAGATCGGTAAAAGCAAAAACACTCACTTCAGGTTATAGCAGATTAACGTCAGTGAGTGTTTATATGAGAACTTATCGTGTTATGACTAGATGATTGTCTTGGTTTTGTTGCGATAGATCCTGATCCTTTGTTGGGGTTAGGGTAAGCCGCTTTCTTTGTTCGTTGAAACATCTCATCACGTAATTGCAGGCATGTGTATCTGGGTCATATGAGGTGTAGTAGAATTCCTTCAGTGGGATATAAGTACTGCCTTCGTTGTGAACAGATGGATGGGTGTTATCTAATGCAGGTAGGCAGCTGAATTCGGATGGTTGGGAATATTCAGTGACTATTCCATTGTTATCACGAAGTAGTCCAATAATGACTAGTTGCTGATGATGCCACTTGGCCCAAACAGCATTATCATCGTCATTTCTAGCTTGTGGGCATCGGTTTTGATCGAGGGTAATTCCGCGTAGCGACTCTGCGGCTGCGTGATTTGTAAACAGCAGGGCTCCTGATAATAACAGAAAGGATCGGTTCATTTTTTATCTCAATTGTTAATTTAATGCGCAAAAATACAAGACTAAAGGTGAGAAATCAATCAATTTGCTCATCTAATGGTTTTTTAAGAAAACTAGGGATAACGGTCAGCGTTATATTTTAGATCGTTAAAGTGACTACGAAAGATTGATAGATTACGCTCTTTGACAATAAAAGTTGCGTCATTTTATCACGAAGATAGGGTTTATTCATGTCTGTATCTCTGAGTCGATCAATATTAAGTTAACTATCTGTTAATGGGTTGATTTGTATTGGATGTAATGATTGACGCTCTGATTAACTGCTCTTAAATGACAAGAGGCAATAGATCGGTTTATTGAGGTTGTGTTTCTACTGGTTAGTGATATTAAATTTGTTCAACGCTTTAGTGGATTTAGTTAGCGTGTTTATCTTGTCTTAGCGATTGAGAGAGTAAAAATCCAGCTAGAATAATAGCACCACCGATGATGGTGTGACGTGTGATCTCTTCTTGGATTAACCAGAAGGCAAAAATG
>DMFG01000195.1 GCA_003450655.1 Coxiellaceae bacterium
ATGGCTTTTCTGTAGAAGATTTACAACAGCTTTATGTGCGGTTCTGTTCAATTGATACCCCTGAAGGTAGTGAGCCAGCACAATCATTTTCAGATTATACATCATCGCCCTATGCTAATTACTTCAATGGGGAATTAGTGAGCGAGCGTAAGGAGCAAGTGAGGGAATCTAAGAGAGAAAGGGCTAAGTCATTGTCATTGTTATTTAGCAGCAATGTCGAAACTAATTTACCGTATGCTAACTCCAGCCCAGCGAGAGGAGTCGGTATATTTACGTCTGTATCATCTGCTCCATCATCGATTAGCCAGTCTGCTGATAGCAGTGCTGCAAACAATAAGAAGCGAAAAAGAGAGGATTCCTCCTTATCAAGTAGGAGCAGCTAGTCTTCTGCTGGCAGTGATATAAAGCGGTGTAAATAAGAAACGAAAAGGAAAGGATTTCTATCAGGCAGGACCAAACAGTCTACCCTTAAACACCAGTGGGTATTATTTTGTTCAAAGGGTCTGTCTTTATCTGAGCTGTCTTCTGGTGAGGCTAGTTCATCTGAGTAAGTGTAGGATGAAAAAGGGACCTTATTTGATCCATGTTTATCTCCTCCCCGTACTCCTAGTTAGGCATAGCTTATCGCTCCTTTATGATTGATTGAGCGTGCTTATTGTTCTCGTGTTTGCAAGAGCTGGTTGCTATTCACCCTGGTTTTTTATCAATATCTTTTGCGGGCCATGCCATGTCTGTAAAAATTAATAATAATAATCAATATGTTGAGTTTAATTTTCATGATATCAGCGCAGTTTTTTGAGCGTTGAGCTTGTTTCTTGGGTGCTTTGTACTATGATGGAGAACGTAGGGAGAACTAAAAGAGAACAGCAGGTAAACCATGGCTCAACATTGGTCACGAATTATTCTTCATGTCGATATGGATGCATTTTTTGCTCAGATTGAGCAGCGTGATGAGCCACGTTATCGAGGTAAGCCGGTGTGTGTGACCAATGGTCAATTGGGGAGTTGTATCATTACGTGCTCATATGAGGCACGGGCATTGGGCATTAAGACAGGCATGCGATTGAGTGAAGCGCGTCAATTATGCCCGCAGCTCATACAATGCCCATCACGCCCTTCGGTCTATGCAAGTGTATCAACCCAAATCATGACGATCCTAGAAACGGTATCACCGGATTTGGAAGTCTTTTCAGTGGACGAAGCGTTTATTGATTTATCGCGTTGTCGTCATTTATACACACATGCGAAAGCGGTCGGAGTCCATATCCAGGAAGCCATATTCTCAGCTACAGGGTTGACGTGTTCGGTTGGGGTGAGTGGCGATAAAACCACCGCTAAACTTGCTTCAAAACGTCACAAGCCTAGTGGTGTCACTGTGATTCCACCTTGGTTATCAGCCAGTACCTTAGCACCACTTAAAGTCACGGATATCTGTGGTATCAATAAAGGCATCGCACGCTTCTTAGCACAATACGGCGTTTATTATTGCGGTCAAATGGCAACATTGCCAATCGATGTCATGGCTAAGCGATTTGGTTATTTGGGGCGGCGTTTATGGTATATGTGTCTGGGTCAAGATCCAGCACCTGTGACACCACATATTCAACCCCCTAAAAGTATCGGTCATGGAAAAGTCATGCCACCCGATACACAAGACCGTGCGGTCATTTTAAGTTTTTTAGGGCACATGGCCGAAAAAGTAGCCGTGCGATTACGTACACATCATATGACATCACAACAGTTTTATATTGGATTAAGACTTCGAGAAGGTTGGTTGGTTGAAACCTACAAAACGGTTCAAGCAACCGATGATGGTGCTTTAATTTTTCAATTAGCGAAAGCATTAGTGGAACAACACTGGCAAGGTGAGGGTGTCTTTCAATGTCAGGTGACGGCACTGCGTGTGCAATTAGGTAGTGGGCAACAAGATTTATTTAGCCCTAATGCCAACAAAGCATCCGCAGTTAATCAAGTCATGGATGAAGTCAATCAGCGCTATGGTGTGGGCGGTGTTGTGCGTGCGCACTGTTTACAACGATTAGCCATGCCCGATGTGATTGCCCCTGCGTGGCGCCCAACCGGGCATCGTGCATCGATTCATATTCGTTCTGATCAATCATTATAGTGTTAAGGTGACAAGACTCTTAGGTTGCGGTTTAATGAGGCCAGTATTAATAAGGATATATAACTTATGAGTCTCGCATTGTTGGTGATCGGATTTATTTTAGGCTGTGCAGTACTGACATGGGGCGCAGATCAGTTTGTGAAAAGTAGCACAGTGATTGCAAGGCATTACCAGGTGTCACCCTTAGTGGTGGGTATGGTATTAGTGGGTTTTGGTACATCCTGTCCTGAATTGATTGTGTCACTACTAGCCTCTTTAAAAGGTGCTCCAGAGATCGCCATCGGAAATGTCTTAGGGTCTAATATCGCGAATAAAGCACTGGTTGGTGGGGTGGCAGCATTACTCATGCCGTTGACTATCCATTCGCGTGTTTTATTTCGTGAATTTCCTTTTTTAATGGCGGTCACTGTTTTAGTGGGTGTGATGTTTTACTTCGGCACTTTAACGCAAATCGAAGGTGTCATATTACTGGTATTGTTTGCGGGTTATATGGCTTGGATGTTTATGATGGCGAGAAAGCCAATCGCTCAGCATGACGAGTTACTGGAAGAAATGGAGCATGAGATACCTGTTGTAAAGTCTTCTTTAACTCAAGCTGTGTGTTGGTGTGTGGTCGGATTGATTCTACTGTTGGTGAGTGCTGAGGTTGTTGTGGGGTGTGCTTCTGGTATTGCGGCATGGTTTGGTTTAAGTGATTTAATCATTGGTTTAACGATTGTCGCTATAGGTACATCCTTGCCTGAATTAGCTGCTACATTGGTCAGTTGTGTGCGAAAAGAATATGATTTGGCCATTGGTAATGTTGTCGGCTCGAGTTTGTTTAACTTATTACCCGTATTAGCTATGCCAGCTTTATTTGCACCAGGAAGATTATCACCGGATTTAGTCACCCGTGATTATCCAGCTTTGTTGGGTATTACGCTGTTGTTTTGGCTATTTGCTGTGATGCCTCCTCGTCGAGGTCGCATTGGTGTGTGGGGTGGTTTGTGTTTATTGCTAGCTTACGTAACTTACATTGTCATTTTAGTGGTGACTGCACTAACTTAATTTAGAGGCAATACTTCACATAAAGAATCAGTCGACCCAGTAGTCGTTGGTACCAGGGGCGATGTGTTTTCCAACTATTTAGCGATAGTTCTTGAGATTCAGTCAGGTCTGCAAGAAAGAGTTGCTTCACAATATCTTTAGCCGTTTGATTGCGTAACCGCACATCAACTTCAAGGTCATGCAGTAAGCTGCGATGGTTGAGATTGCTGGAACCGACTAATACCCAGTTATCGATGATGACCGACTTGGCATGTAAAATAGAGGGTAAATATTCATAGATTTTAACGCCAGCTTTGAGTAAGTGCTGATAAAACATCGCAGACGCCCAGGGTAAGGGTAGTAGGATATGGCATTTTCTTGGGATTAAAATGCGTACATCAACACCACGTTGAGCAGCTTGGCATAAAGCTTTGAGCATGCGATGCTCGGGAATAAAATAAGCATTCGTGATCCATAGGCGTTTGTTAGCACCGGTCATCTTACTGAGTAGTTGTTTGTAAAGAACGCGTCGACGATGACGTGAATGATTCAGTCGAAAGAGCGGGTCTGTTTGAGTATGACATAACGTTTCATGTAAGCGATCTTTGAGGGTTTTATGTTCCCAGGCATAGTCAAAGGCTTCAGTTAATGGTGCAAGATTGCAATGCGTAATTCTGACAGCAGTATCGCGCCATCCCAGGCCATTATCAGTCATCATGAGGTGATTGCGTACAGCATTGATACTGCCCACAAAAGCAATGTTGTCATCAATAATGCAGGTTTTTCGATGATTTCGGGAATTAGCATTCAGTAGAAGATAAATCCATTTAACGACCCAAGGTATTTTGACGACACAGCGACTCCAATTCCAAATTTGCCATGGAAATGGATGGTAAACACGAGTTTGTGCGCCAGCTTTTTCTAAAGGGCGGGCAAACTGAGCGGACCAGTAAGGGCTGCCGCATCCATCAACTAGGATTTTGACGGTGACGCCTCTTAAGGCAGCTTGTTGTAGCGCGTTAACAAGGCGACGGCCCAGGTGATCGTTTACAAAAATAAAGGTTTCAAACAGAATTTGGTGTTGTGCTTGTTGGATATCATCAATAAGTGCGTCAAAGAAGCTAGACCCATTATCATAAATGACTTCAGTATCTTGATGTGAGAAGGTCTGTAGTTGTTCTTCTGATGAGGTGGCTAGTAAATCTGTCATGAGTCAGGTTCAGGATTATTGTCATCGCAAATCTTAAGGTGATTGTTTTTTGCGAAATCTAAAATGGATTGATATAAAGCTGGGTTGGATTCTTTGAGTTTAGGGTCAAGTACCACACATTGATGGCCATCTTTCGTGGTGGGTTGAAGTAAAGGTGAGTATTGAATACGTCGCTTTTTAAAGGTAGACATGGATTCACTCATGCGCTCTGCCCAGTTGCTTGGGCGAAAAGTTGCTCCGCTGTCTGCATCAACGCCTTCGATAATGATTTTTTTAGACTTCTCGTTCATGCTATTTTCTTTGGTGTGTCTATGCACAATGTGGTTGGTTTTACTCTGGTGCAACTTTCGTTTAGAGTGTCGCTGACTGGTTAGGTTAGACCCTGCAGAATGGCTCACATCCTACCATTGATTGGTTATTTGTGCTATGGGCTTTCATATTGACCTGTGTGTTC
>DMFG01000129.1 GCA_003450655.1 Coxiellaceae bacterium
TGGTGAGCTTATCATGCAGGCAAGACAGCATTGGTTTGAAGAGGAATCCGGTGCAGATGAATAAATAACATTGAGTGAGTAAGTTTCACGATCAACGGGATTAGAGCAAAAAAACATGGCAAAAGTAAGTATTACACAATTAGCAACATTAGTTCGATTAGAACCGGAAGTTCTGCTGGATAAACTCAAGCAAGCTGGTGTTGAGGTGACGGATACCGATCAGCAAATTTCTGATGAAGAAAAGCGCAAGTTACTGATGTTTTTGCAAAAGAATAGAGCCGCTAGCACTGCTAGTTCCGGTTCAAAAATCACATTGCAACGAAAAAGCTCTGGTACGGTTAAGCAAGGTAAAAAAAGCGTTAATGTTGAGTTTCGAAAAAAACGCACATTCGTTCGACCTTCAGAGATCCAAAAAGAAGAAGCTGAAGGGATTGAAGAGCCAGTAATAGAGGAGACGGTTGGCGAGCAATCGGTTGACGTGTCAACTCCGGAGCTGGTTGCTGAGACTAAAGCAGATGATCAGGTTGCTGTTGATGTGCCTAGCTCTGCTGAAGATGATAGTGTTGAAGTAGCGCCTGTTGAACCTAAAGCTGAACCTAAAGCTGCACAGCCTGCATCACCACCATCAACGGAGCGAGCAGATTCTAAGCGTCGTCGTAAGAAAAAATCATCACATGAACGTCATGATAAGAAAGGATTTGATGATGATGCATTGATTTTATCGCGACCCAAAGTGCATAAGCGTAAGAAAAAATCGACAGGGCCAGCAAGTATAGAACAAGGTTTTGCTAAACCCACAGCTCCGGTTGTTCATGAAGTTATGGTTCCTGAGTCAATCACTGTAGCTGATTTGGCGCAAAAAATGTCGATTAAGGCAGCTGAAGTGATTAAGGTCATGATGGGAATGGGTGCCATGGTGACGATTAACCAGGTCTTAGATCAAGATACGGCAGTATTAGTCGTTGAAGAGCTAGGGCACAAAGCTCAATTGTTGAAAGAAAATGCTCTAGAAGATGCGATCATCAGTAGTTATGAGCAGTCTAACTTTACAAAAGGTCCTCGAGCACCAGTGGTTACCATCATGGGGCATGTCGATCATGGTAAAACATCATTATTGGATTATATCCGTCGAACAAAAGTGACAACGGGTGAGGCAGGTGGAATCACACAGCATATTGGTGCTTACCATGTTGAGACACCGAAAGGCATTATCACATTCCTAGATACTCCTGGTCATGAGGCATTTACTGCAATGCGAGCGCGTGGTGCAGGTTGTACTGATTTGGTTATTTTAGTGGTAGCTGCTGATGATGGGGTGATGCCTCAAACGGTTGAAGCCGTAAAGCATGCTAAAGCTGCTGGTGTGCCCATTGTCGTTGCCGTAAATAAGATCGATAAAGAAGGCATTGATCCTGATCGCATTAGAACAGAGTTGACCCAATATGAAGTGGTTTCTGAAGAATGGGGTGGTGATGTTATTTTTCAAAACGTGTCAGCAAAATCCGGTGAGGGTATTGATGCGCTGTTAGATAGCGTGTTATTGCAAGCTGAGGTTTTAGAGCTTGAAGCCATTGTAGAAGGTCCTGCTCGAGGAATAGTGATTGAGTCACGCTTAGATAAAGGCCGCGGTCCTGTTGCAACGATCTTAGTGCAACAAGGGCAGTTGTATAAGGGTGATGTCGTCATGGTGGGGCGTGAATACGGTCGCGTTAGAGCAATGGTCGATGATATCGGGAAGCAAATACAGCAAGTAGGTCCATCAATGCCAGTAGAGATATTAGGTCTATCTGGCACACCGGATGCGGGTGATGAATTAACCGTGATGCCTAATGAAAAGAAAGCTCGTGAAATTTCTCAATTTCGTCAAGGTAAATATCGTGAAGTGCGTTTGGCAAAACAAAAAGCAGCTCGTTTAGCATCATTGTTTGATCATGTTGAAAAAGGTCAGCAAAGTGTATTAAACGTTGTGCTTAAAGCTGATGTGCAGGGTTCCGCTGAGGCTATTAATGATGCGTTGCTAAAACTGTCTTGTGATGAAGTTAAAGTGAACATGGTGGTCAATGGTGTTGGTGGTATTACTGAGTCCGATGTTAATTTAGCTCTAGCATCCGATGCTATTATCTTAGGCTTTAATGTCCGTGCTGATGCTTCTGCACGCGAGTTGATTGATAAAGAAGGCATTGATCTGCGTTATTACAGTATCATCTATGATCTCATTAATGAGATTAGAGATGCGATGAGTGGTATGTTAGCACCAGCATATGAAGAAAAAATCATTGGTTTAGCTGAAGTGCGTGATGTCTTTCGATCTTCTCAGCTGGGTTCAGTTGCGGGTTGTATGGTACAGGAAGGTGTTGTTAGACGCAGCCTGCCTATTCGTGTTTTACGTGATAACGTCGTGGTCTTTGAGGGTGAGTTAGAATCGCTTCGCCGATTTAAAGATGATGTTAAAGATGTTCGCAGTGGAACAGAGTGTGGTATTGGTGTTAAAAATTACAATGATATTCAATCTGGAGATCAGATTGAGTGTTATGAAAAAACATTAGTTGCACGTAAACTTTAATTCAATGAATATAATGAGTCGCATGGTGGCATGCGCTGGGGTATAAATGTCAGGTTCTTCAAAACGTGTTCGCCGTATGGCCGATTTGATTCAACGAGAGGTCTCATTGATCTTACGTCAACACGTGGTTGATCCTCGGTTACAGCAGCTAGTGATTACGATGGTTGAAATGTCGCCAGATTTAAAATCCGCTCGTATTCTTTTTACTGTTCCAGAGACAGAGATGGTTGATGATGCTACACAAGCATTAGCTAAAGCTTCTGGATTTATGCGTAGTCAAATGGCTAAAACAGCCGAGTTGCGTTATGTGCCAAAATTATTTTTTCAGTACGATGCTCAATTATTACAAGCAGAGCGTCTTTCTAATCTGATTGATCAAGTGGCTCCTTCTGCTGAGCAATAATCACATATCCTTAAATGAGGTGAATTGTCATGGAAAGTGATCGTCGTGCACCTCGAGATAGAGTTGATGGTTTATTATTATTAAATAAACCAACCGGGATGAGTTCAAACCGTGCCTTGCAGATCACTAAACGATTATTGAATGCTCAAAAGGCTGGTCATACTGGTAGTTTAGATCCACTCGCAACCGGTGTGCTACCAATATGTTTTGGGCAAGCGACTAAGTTCGCTCAATTTTTATTGGATACCGACAAGCAGTATCAGGTCACTATTAAGTTAGGTGTACGGACAACGACGAGTGATTCAGAGGGCGAGGTGATTTCAGAAAAGCCTGTGCCCGAGTTGTCTGAGGAGCAGCTCGAGCAATCTCTAGATTATTTTCGTGGTGAAACGGATCAAACGCCATCGATGTTTTCGGCGCTGAAATACCAAGGTAAGCCACTGTATTACTACGCGCGTCAAGGATTGATTGTGCCGCGGCCAACACGAAAGATCACAGTGTGGTCTCTGAAACTGGATGCGTTTAACAAGGATGAAGTCACCTTATCCTTGCATTGCAGTAAAGGTACATATGTCAGGACCATTGTTGATGATTGGGGTGAACGTTTAGGTTGTGGTGCACATGTAACGGCATTGCATCGCACTTCTGTCGGTAATTTTAGTGAGTCGGTCATGCTTACTCTGAGTGATTTGGAAGATCAGAGTCAAAGTGGTGTTTCACTACTACCGCACCTGTTGCCGGTTGATTCTTTAGTCGGCCATTTTCCTCTAATAGAACTCACAGATAATCAATCAACGGCGATGCGATATGGTCAAGTGGTTGAGCTATCCCATATGTCAGACCAAGAGTATGTGCGCTTATATGACACTGAAGGTTTTCTCGGTGTTGGACAATTGAAGGAAAGCACTTTAGTTGCGCGCCGATTAATGAGCAAAGCACCGTAAAATAATTGGTGATCTTATTTTTTCTAATAAGCTGCGATTCTGTAAGTTTATTAAACCTTAAGGGCAGACTGCTCTCTTTTAATGTTATTCATTGGTTACAAGATTATGATGAACAAAGAGGTTTGCAGTAAGCCTTAGGCCGAGTGGAAAATAAAGGCAACAAGTGAATTTTCCATTAGCGAATTCTTTACGGCGTGGGTTTAATGGCATATTTTTTTGTCGAGCTGTTTGGAAAAAATGACACGCTTTAAAGAAAGTATTTAATCATCTAGGCCTAACATGATGAATTAAAGAAAATTACGACAAACAGTAGTATTATTCTCACCAGCCTTCTCGTAGCTGGTTTCCTGTCTTTGTCGAGATGAAAAAATCCCATGATTACTACTTTTATTGGCCGTATTGGAGCTGCCTCTCTCATTTAAAAACTTCGAAGTAGTTGTGAGATTTTCGTGAATTTCCCTCAGTACTTTACCTGTTCCTGTTTTGCTAGGTAATTCATCCTGAAGAGGTTTGTCAGGAACTGAAGTGGTTTTAAGTGTTTCATTCATACCATGTTCTGGAATGCTTGCAGATAATTCCTTCCTATCATCTTCTTCAATAGTCTTAAGTATTTCATCCCATGTAAAACCACCGCGCGGTGTTTTTTTCATGAGGCCATGTAATTTTGTAATTGAAGTGGACTGACTACGAAAACATTTAAGAAAAAAGTCTTGTGATTCGTAATTCTTAAGAATGTCCTCTAATGTTTTGCGTTGGATCCACTTATTTGTATCGATTGGATCAATATTTTTTTTAATTTCTCTTGCTTGTGTATGAACATTTTCTATGTCGTCGGTAATCTTTGTATAGATATCATTAAGTGAATCAAATGTATCTGTATTATGAAGAAGACAAAAAATAATACTATCTATATCTATAGAACTGAGATTAATTATAGATTCTTTTATCTTCGTTACTGCCCAGTTAATGACGTTCAGCTGAGATAAATTTTCGTTGAATTTGCGAAAAAATTCTTGTGGTAGATCATCTCGTAGTTTTCGATTGGGTGTTCTTAGTTGGTTTGCTATGCTAGAAATTTCTCCGTATATTTTTTCCAATTCTATAAAATTCTGTAATGCTTCTTGTGTGTTTGTTTTTAATGATTCAAGTCTTATACGTGTAGGTTGTGCTCTCATATTTTGCTCTGCTTATAAATATTAATATTTGTTTTATTTATTTCTGTTCGGCATTAAGCTTCCAGATATCAATACTGAAAACTATACGCCAAATAAATTAAAAGAATATTAAATTCTACATTTTTTGTGTAAAAAAAGATCTTTTTTATTTTTTCAGCCTAATAAGGCCTTTTTATTAATTTACTATTAGTCAATTATTAAGGTTTAATGAGCGTTGTCTTAAGGTTTTCTTTGGGGTTGTTTTGTCTGAGTTAAATTAACATGTATTGCTTGAAATGAATTTTTATAAATCAATGGTTGGTTTTTAAGATTTAACAAAGTGAATGTTTGTTTAAAATTAAATTTATTTCCGTGAATGTCACCGTATCGGAAATATCTTCTTATAAAATTATTTAATACTGATAGCTTTGGTTTTTGTTTATAATAAACGTAAAGTTTATCTCATTTATTATTTTTCCATATGAAAACTTTAGGGCCGATAAAAATCCTGTTTAATCACTTGATCCCTGCTGATTCGTTCTATCGATGGTCTGATCTGTGTATTCATTTGCTCATTAAAAGATTATGCATAAGTCATGGTTGTTTTTTTCTCTATGGGAAAAGCAACCTCTAAGAAAACCCTAATGTAGATTAAAGAAACTCTTAAGCAAAGAATAAGAAAACATTAAGCAACAATGTTTCACCGCGCCTACCACAGATAATCATAATATCAACATTGAGATGACAGTTATGGAATCTAATGGGCTGGAATACAAACAGGCTGTGAATCTTCTCGACTACACGATTGTAACGCTAAACAGCGTTAAATCCGCTCATAGTAATCAGGGCGGCAATTTTCACAGCATATTTCACGGTTTTTATATCAAATCACCTAGCCCCGATACTTACAAAGCTGCATTTGAAGTTGCGATAAATAATCTCACGAAATTACAAAACGATGTTAACGATCAAGATTATTCTTCTGCAGCGAATAAAATTGAATCGGAGGTTGTAGTTAATCTCAATAAGTGTCTAAATGTACTTTATTTGGATGGCCCACCCGGAATATTTAATAAATTTATAGAATGCTTTCCTTGCCAAGGTATTGTTTTAGTTACAGTTGATTTGCTAGGGATGCAAGAAATGTTAAATCCTAACTATTCAAAATGTATCTCTTCTTCCCATTTATAAATATTGTTATAAATTGAGAGATAAATTGTAAATGACTATGTTGTTTTATGTCCTTAATCATACTTAAAAAGGAGAGATCTAATTCATTGCATTGTTATGATTTTAACCGTGAGATGAAAGAATCTGGAAATTTCTAGCGGTTACACTCGATAAGTTCGATTGTCGAGTGTGTTGAAATCAGAGTAATCACACGTAGTTTTGATGCCCCAAATAAAGGCATCGAGGATCAGGTTGTTAACACGTTTTACAGCGTTGTTTATGCAATGTGATCGTTAAAGTTTCTTCTTCAATCTCAAATTGATACGGTTGATCAGTCACCTCACTGACGGCTTCAAGTTGTTCACACAAGGTTTCTTGGCAAATCGTTGTTTGGTGTTTTTCAATCACCGACAAGAGATGACTTGATGCGGTGTATGAAATGGTAATGCGGTCATCGACATTAAGCCCTTCGGCTTTACGTGTTTTTTGGATGCGGTTGATGACTTCACGTGCTAAGCCTTCGTCGATTAATGCTTGATCTAAGGTTTCATCAAAGGCAATGGTGATGAAGCGGTCGGTCACTGCATGAGAATCGGCTTGGCTTTCTCTGAAAATTAAGATGTCCTCGCTGGAAAAGGTTTCATCTTCTAACGTGATAGTGCCGGTTTTTTCTAGGGTATTAATTGCTTCATGACTTAGGTTTTGAATCAGTTGACGGTATTGGCCAAAGCTTTTACCTAGTCGTTTGCCCAATACGGGTGAGTTGGGTTTTGCATATAAAGAAATATAGCGGTCCTCTTCATGATCATAGCGAATCGATTTAACGTTCAATTCTTTTTGAATGGTCGCTTCGTGTTGTGCAATGTCTTGCAGCAGTTGTTGATCTTTATGGATAACCACAAGCTCACGTAACGGAATCTTCACTTTGATTTTTAGTGCGTTACGTTGTTGTCTGCCCAAGGCTAGAATATGTTGCAGTCTAAGCACGGCTTCTTCGAGTGATGCATCTTGCAGTGATTCATCATGAGTAGGAAAAGTGCATAGATGAACCGATTGCGGTTTATT
The DNA here is from genome assembly GCA_003450655.1 of Coxiellaceae bacterium. Classification (GTDB taxonomy): domain Bacteria; phylum Pseudomonadota; class Gammaproteobacteria; order Coxiellales; family Coxiellaceae; genus UBA9148. Next base: position 7,300 of record DMFG01000129.1, read on the forward strand.
ACTGTTGTCACTGTGCAGTTTGAGTAATGATTGATAAATCGTTTCTGATAAGAAGGGTGCAAAGGGAGCCATGCAAGTGGTGAATTCCAGTATGACTTGATAGAGTGTGCTATAAGCTTGGCACTTGTCATCATCCAACGCTTCTGTCCAAAAACGTGAGCGGTTTAAACGAATATAGGTATTCGTTAAATCTTCTAGAAACGCTAAGAGCTCTGGAACCACTCGATAGAGTTCATAATGTTCCATGTGTTTTTTAATGAAGTGTTTTAAACTTTGTAAGCGTGACAGTATCCAGCGATC
>DMFG01000100.1:0-594 GCA_003450655.1 Coxiellaceae bacterium
CGGCGAACAGTCTCTTGTTTTTTAATGACTTCTATTAGGCCAATAATGGCTAGTTCTTGACTGTGCATCAGGATATCAACACCAGCTGCTTGCATCAGGTCACCACCAAAGCCAGTGAAAGTCAGGGTGGGGTCTTGTTCGGTCATTGCTTGGACAAGGTGTGCGCCCAGTCTATCACCGGAGGTTTCTCCGGCAATGATCAGTATGTGAGGTGTTTGTGAAGAGTTAGGCATCCGTTAAATGTTCTTTAAACGTGGTGTTATTTTGGGTGACCGCTTGTGTGATTTTAATAGCCGTTTCTAAAGCTTTGCGGCCATCTTCACCTGGGACAATGGCAGGTTGATTGTGAATGATCGAGTGTAAGAAGTGCTCGATTTGATCTTTTAAAGCGTCACCTTTGTCAAATCGAATCTTACCTTGAACCACTTCAGGTACGCCGGGATGAATTTCAGCAGCACCTCGGCTGTAATATTTAAGAATTTTATGATCTAAGTCGATATTAAGAAAGCTCTCGCTTTGGAAGATGCGTAATCGACGTTCTTTTTTGAGGCTGGCTCGGCTGGCCGTAACATTAGCTACACAGCCATTTTCAAA
>DMFG01000100.1:892-3229 GCA_003450655.1 Coxiellaceae bacterium
CTACACAGCCATTTTCAAATTCAATGCGTGCGTTGGCTAAGTCAATGTGAGATGAAAAAATAGGTGAGCCATTAGCACGGATGTCGACGATGTCTGACTGGATCATGGATTGAATAATATCAATGTCATGAATCATTAAGTCGAGGATAACATTGACGTCGGTGCCGCGTAATTGAAACGGTGCTGTGCGTAGCGATTCGATGAAGCGCGGTTGTACCAGGTACGGGGCAACGGCTTTGACAGCGTTATTGAACCGTTCAAGGTGACCCACTTGCAGTAGGGCATCGTTATCTTTTGCGACTTGGATGAGCTCATCCGCTTGTTCCACGGTAGTGGTGATGGGTTTTTCTATCAGGACATGGATGCCGGCTTTTAGGAAACTGAGTGCGACTTCGTGATGGAAAGGGGTAGGAGTTGCAATGCTAACGGCATCAACTTTGCCGATGAGATCATCATAATGAGCAACACTGCTGGTGTCATAGCGATCAGCAATTTCGTCTGCTCGACTGGGATTGGTATCAAAAACAGCAACCAGTTCAGCTTGATCGCAGTCTGCGTATTTTTGTGCGTGATATTGGCCTAAATAGCCAACACCGATAACTGCGGCTCTTATTTTGCTCATTGTTTGCTCATTTTTGGGTCAATAAAAGGACGATATAATGTCATTTTTTGGCACTTATTTCAATATCATGAGCCGTTTGTCCGATTGTGATTGTTGGGTGATAGCGATATGATGGCGCCCTCATTGACATAAAGTATCGGTTGGACAAGGAGTTTTTGATGACAGCAGTACCCCAAATGATGGCAGGCGTGGATGAGGCTGGTCGTGGTCCACTAGCAGGCCCAGTTGTTGCAGCAGCTGTGGTGTTAGGATCGAACCCATCATTGGAGGGGTTAAAAGACTCTAAAAAACTGTCTGAAAAAAAGCGTGAACAGTTATTTGATCGCATCCAAGAGGTAGCGGTGTCCTATGCCATTGCCATTGTGGATCGTGAAACCATTGATCGTATCAATATTCTACAAGCGACATTGTCGGCCATGCAGCAAGCTGTGTTACAACTCTCCATCAAGCCCGATCATGTCTGTATTGATGGCAATCAGTCGCCACACTTACCTGGATATTCTGTCGAAACTATCATCAAAGGCGATGATAAAGTCTTGGCGATCAGCGCGGCGTCCGTATTGGCAAAAGTTACTCGAGATCGTTTAATGCAAGAATATGATCAACAGTATCCTGGGTACGGTTTTGCCAAACATAAGGGGTATGGCACTCAGGTGCATCGGTTAGCGATTGAACAGTTAGGTCCGTGTGCTATACATCGCCGGTCATTTGCACCGATATCGACTTATTTTGCAGATATTACGTGAGTTAAGTCATTTTGCCAGACAGCGGATGACAGTTAAGTGGGGATTGGTTACCATGGGTGCCAAGTCCACTGTCTGTAGAGAGTTTTTCTATGAAGTCCATTGATTCTTTGAATGTGAGTATTCTATGCGGAGGGCAATCATCAGAACATGCTATTTCTATTTTATCGGCTCAAAACGTTGTGGGTGTCTTACTGGGTTTAGGCTGTGCTGTTGAAGTGGTCTGGATAGATCAGTCAGGCCAATGGTGGCGCTTGATATCCGCGAATATTTTTGTGGATACAGGTGTGCAAGCCAAAGAGCAGCTCGTGTTAACACCAGGTGGCACATCACCTTGGCGAACTGCGACAACGCCATCGATGGTCGATGTGGTATTTCCATTAGTTCATGGCGAAACGGGTGAAGATGGTGCTTTGCAAGGGTTGTTAGATTTATTGTCGCTACCTTACGTGGGTGCTAATGTCATCTCATCAGCTATCGGTATGCACAAGGAAATGGCTAAACGAGTATGGCGTGCTGCGGCATTGCCGACTTGTGATTGGGTTACATTAAGTCCGACTACTCGGGCAAATTATTCCTATGATAGCTTAGCATCACAATGGGGAGATAGATTGTTTGTTAAACCTGCTTGTCAGGGTTCATCTGTCGGTGTTAGCTGTGTTACCGATGCTGAGAGTTTTGAACGTGCACTGGATCTCGCGTTTCAATACAGTGATTGTGTTTTAGTTGAGCCAGCGATAGATGGTGTTGAAATAGAATGTTCGGTGAGGGGGTATGGTGATGAATTGGTTGCCTCTGTGCCCGGTGAGCTTGATGTGCATCATGATTTTTATTCGTATGATGCAAAATACAATGATAAACAAGGTGCTACTGCGATTGTGCCAGCGCGGTTAAATCAGCAGCAACAAACAGCTGTTCAGCAATTGGCGCTGGCTGCTTGCCGTACTTTATTGGTAGAGGGTATGGCTCGTG
>DMFG01000118.1 GCA_003450655.1 Coxiellaceae bacterium
TCTTTTTAATAAAGCACCGAATGACAAGGAATACCATTCCGAATGGATCACATTTAAAAAAACGCTGATCGAACATTCCATTCACACCACCACCTACTTCACTGCCTGTGATGCATTACTCAATCATCAACCCATCCCCAGACAGAAAGCTATTGAAGACTACTTAACCGCGAATGACGGTATTTTTCCCAATAACGATCTATACCCTGATTTTCAATCGACCTCCTTCCACCCATGGAATCATGACTCACGTCACTGGATCGATATCTGGGAGAGAGAGTGGCTTCCACGACTACAACAAAGCAATCAGTAAATGTCCTCTTTTTTTATTATGCCTATAGCATTGTTCAGAGTTTTGCCCTAATATAGCGCAAAACTTGGCTTAGCCACTCTAAAGCGCGCTACTAACGATAGACACAAAGGAAAATCATTATGAATCAAGAAATTATCATAATCGGTATCTCAGGCGCATCAGCCTCCGGTAAAAGTCTCTTGGCTCACACCATCGTAGATGAGCTGGGCACCGACGAAGTTGCCATTATTTCAGAAGACAGCTACTACCATGATCTCACTCATCTCAGCATGGAAGAACGCTCCAACGTTAACTTTGATCATCCTAACGCATTAGACCACGACCTCCTGCTGGAGCACCTACAAGCACTGCAACGTAACGAGATGATTGATGTCCCCATCTATGATCACAGCAAGCATACCCGCAAGGAAACAACAAGAAAGGTTGGTAATCATCGCATTATCGTTCTTGAAGGCATTCTTCTATTTGTCGAACAACGCTTGCGTGAACTCATGGATATTCGAATTTTCATGGATACAGCATTAGATGTCTGCTTATTACGACGCCTTAAACGTGACACTGCGGAACGTGATCGCTCCATTCAATCCGTGATCGACCAATACGAAAAAACGGTTCGCCCCATGTATATGCAATTCATAGAACCCTCTAAACGCTATGCTGATATTAATGTTCCACGTGGTGGTGAGAACCGCATTGCAATTGACATGATCAAAGCAAAAATGCGCGAATTGCTGGACGCAGAATTCACTTCGTAATTCATACAATCTGCCATACATACTATCTCTCCTCATTTAAAGATGAAGAGAGATGGTTTTTTTATCCATAGCATCTTCTCAGAATCCTTAGCGATATATTATCTAAGCCATTCATATACCATCAAACCCCAATGATCGCTAAAATCTATACTTCATCGTAACAGATACCATGGAGGGTCGATGGATCATTTAACAAAAGATGACAACCTAAGCCATATGATCACTGCGCTCAATCAGATGTCCAGCGAGGAATTTGAGCTCTGGCACAGCCAGGAACGAGAGCTATGGAAATCATTTATCAAAAAGCGTCTTGCCAACACAAGCGTCAGCCGTTCTAAAGAACGACTCTCACTATTCGACATAACAAGAATCACACAAGGCATCACCAACCCAATAATTATTGAATACATTCTTACAAGACTAAATGACACCCAAGAAGTATCGATAAACCATAGTCTCTATCAACATATTCAGCAATTCTTTGATGATAAACTGATACAGCATCACCCCAATCATGCCACTCATCTTCTAATGTTAGCCACCAGTATTTTTTTTAATCTTAAATATCCTATAGACTCAATCCTACAATTAGGTCGACTATTAAATAGAGGCGGCATGTATCTATTAGAGTGTTATCACTATACTTTCAACACTGATATAGACACGACAAGCCAACTTACATCACCTATAACCAGTCGAGAAGCGGCCAGAAGATTGCTAATGCCCATCATTAGTGAATACGCACTACATAATCATCCGACTAGAACATTCAATGAACTGACACAACAATTTGAAAATCAACTTACATACTCACTAATTGGCAGGCCGCTCCAATCTACCGTAGCGCATACAGGGTATTCCGGGGAAGAATATTTAATCCCAAATCAGCTATTCATGTGGGGACTGCATACATGGATAGGAAACCTAAGCCAGACCACATCTTTTAAATCCGACTACGACCAAAACCTTGCAAGAATAATTAAACATCAACACCCATCTTCTGGCCATATTTTAATAAACAATGCCAAGGATAAAGAAAATAAAAGTGTACACTATAAAACACTACACTACCTTCAAGGTAAATTTCTTCTCTATAGCTTTCCTCCAGCTCTACTGACTGAATCAATATATCGTTTTCAATTTTCTAAAGATGAGTTACCTAAAGATTACCACAAGCTATTTCTACAAATTCAAGATGATGTAGGTGAATATAGCAACATAACAACCTACCATCAAAAGCAACAGGCCTGGTCATCACTCGCAGAAAAAAATTTACTGGTGCAAAAAACATTAAGTGAATCTAACTGGCCAGAAGAATGCCTGACATTTGCCCTATTAAAATGCCTCTCTCCGACATATTTAATCGATGATATCAAGAAGCATCGTCGGATTACTGCTTATAACGCCAACCAATACATCAATAAACATTTAAATGATATTGACGCTATTGAGTGTATCATTAAATGGATTGAGCATATTAACCGTAACCGTCACAGCAACTACACCCTAGTCAAATAATTTCACCCTGCTAGTCTTTGGTTTTGCATAACCTAGGGGTAAGATATGGCAGAAAGCAAATCGA
>DMFG01000080.1:0-426 GCA_003450655.1 Coxiellaceae bacterium
GGGTGATGACATTGAAGTCGTTATCGTCAATGTCGAAAATGGTTTCGGTGATACTCGTCTTTCTTATGAAAAAGCTGTTCGTGCAAGAGTATGGGCTGAGCTAGAAAAAACTCACGAAGATGGCGACATCGTTATGGGTACCATTATCGAGCGTGTTAAAGGTGGTTTCACAGTTGACGTGAAAACGATCAAAGCTTTCTTACCAGGCTCATTAGTTGATGTTAAGCCTGTCAGAGATTTAGGTTACCTAGAAGGTAAAGAGCTTGAATTTAAAGTCATCAAAATGGATCAGAAGCGTAACAATATCGTCGTTTCTCGTCGTGCCGTGATGGAAGCTGAAACCAGTGCTGAGCGTAGTGCCCGTTTAGAGCAACTACAAGAAGGTCAAGAGGTGATGGGTATTGTTAAAAACATCACAGATTATGG
>DMFG01000080.1:731-7235 GCA_003450655.1 Coxiellaceae bacterium
AAAAACATCACAGATTATGGTGCTTTCGTTGATTTGGGTGGTGTTGATGGTCTTCTTCACATTACAGATATCGCTTGGAAACGTGTTAAGCATCCTAGTGAGATGATTGCTGTTGGCCAAGAGCTCAAAGTTAAAATATTAAAATTTGACCGTGAAAAGAATCGTGTTTCACTGGGTCTCAAGCAATTAGGCGATGATCCTTGGTTGAATATTGCGCGTCGTTATCAAGTGCACGGCCGTGTATTTGGTAAAGTGACTAACATTGCCGATTATGGTTGCTTTGTTGAACTAGAGGAAGGTGTTGAAGGTCTGGTTCATATGTCTGAGTTAGACTGGACCAACAAAAACATTCACCCTAGCAAAGTAGTTCAACCAGGTGATGAGGTTGAGGTCATGGTACTAGAAGTGGATGCTGACCGCCGTCGTATCTCTTTAGGTATCAAGCAATGTAAACAAAATCCATGGCAAGAATTTGCTGATAAGTTCCAAGAAGGCGATAAAGTGACAGGTCACATTCGTTCAATGACAGACTTCGGTGTTTTCATTGGATTGAACGGTGAGATTGATGGCTTAATTCACTTGTCTGACTTATCTTGGGCTGAGTCTGGAGAAGAAATTGCTCGAACACTCAACAAAGGCCAAGAAATTGAAGCAGTGATTCTGTCTATTGATGCTGAACGTGAGCGTATTTCGTTGGGCGTTAAGCAATTAGAAACAGATCCATTAGCTGAGTACTTAACGGCTCAAGGTGATGGTGCTGTTGTGACTGCTAAAGTAAAAGAAATCCTCGAAAAACATGCGGTTTTTCAAGTAACTGATGAGATAGATGCCATTATGCGTATTGCTGATTTCAGCATTGAGCATACAGACAGCTTATCTGATGTGTTGACCGTTGGTGAAGAAGTTGATGTGAAGCTCATGTACATCGACAAGAAAGCTCATCAACTCGTTGTGTCACGTAAAGCGTTATTGGAAGATAGCACGTCTGGAGGCACTAGTTCTCAACATAAACCGGTTGTTCCTACAAAAACAACATTGGGTGATTTGTTGAAAGAACAAATGAACAATAAAGACGATTAATCGCGTTTTATTGGTATAACATGGGCTCATGCTTCTAGTGTCATAGGAGGATGAGTATCGACAAACCCAGTTAAAGCCTTTGCTTTAGCTGGGTTTTGTTCAACATTGTTGAGTCACTTTTTCATAGAATAAGGAAGAAAAGATGAAATATATTGTGACCTTGTTTTGGTTTGTGGTGGCTTGTTTGGTTGCTTTATTTACCACCATGAATTCTTTTTCTGTGAATCTTCATCAGCCACTGGGTTCGATGAAAGTCTATTTCCCTTTATTATTACTGATTACGTTGATCGTTGGGGCTTTTCTTGGTTTCTGTGCCGTTGTTCCTTGGGTGTTTCGTTTGCGCGCTCAGCGCTCTAGTATGAAGGCAGAATTAAAGCGTGCCCAAAAAGAATTAGATAACCTTAGAACCTTGCCTTTATCGGATACAACGACTGTATGACTGTCTTTGCTTATGTTTTTTTTCCTTTAGTTGCGTTAGGAGCTTGGCTTTTTGGTCGTCGTTCTAATTTAAGGGAGCGATTGGGTTTTCCAGTTCGTTTTCAGCGTGACTATTTTCGTGGATTAAATTTTCTGATTAATGAACAGCCTGATAAAGCCGTTGATGTTTTTATTAAGCTGATGGAGATTGATAGTGATACTGTTGAGACGCATCTGGCTTTAGCAGGGTTGTTTCGTCGACGAGGCGAGGTAGACCGGGCGATTAAAATTCATCAAAATTTAATTGCTAGACCTCAATTGGAACAGCATCATCGTCATCAAGCGTTATTAGCGCTGGGTGAAGATTATTTAAGTGCTGGTGTATTAGATCGTGCAGAAAAGATCTTTCTTGAGCTGTCAGAGCAAGATAAGCATGATGGCCAAAGCTTATTACTGTTATTACAAATCTACCATTTAGAGAAAGAGTGGAATAAGGCCATTAAAATTGCTCAGCGTTTAGCTGTGTTTTCTGGCACTTCTTACCGCCTGCATATTGCTCATTATTATTGTGAGTTATCTGAAGATATGCGTCGTAAGCAGCACTTTCAAGAAGCTAAGCATTATTTACATAAAGCGCAAAGTATTGATCGCCACTGTGTGCGTGCTTATTTATTAGAAGCCAAGTCAGCATTTCATGCGCAGGATTACACCGTCAGTATACGAGCTTATGAACGCGTGATGGAAGAAGATCCAAACTATGTTACTGAGATACTCGATGATATGGCTATTTGTTATGAGCACTGTGGGCATCAGGAAGCATTTACTCAATACCTTCAGGGTATATATTCAGCAACTCCTTTTGTTGATGTCGCAGCTTGTTTGTCAAAATTACTTTATCAGCAACATGGCTTACAAACGGCAATTGATTTTCTTGAGAATTATGTGGCTAAACATGGTTCATTATGGGCTTTGGCGCCATTAATTCAGTGTTATGCGGATAGTGCTTCGGTACCCGACGCACAGAAGTTGTTAAAACTAGAGCGTCATTTAGAATCTTTATTGTTAGATCACCCCACTTACCGGTGTTTGCAGTGTGGTTTTTCTGGTACTACGCTGCATTGGTTGTGTCCGAGTTGTCAGACGTGGTCAAGCACAAAACCAATCCGATCAACCGATGTGTTATCCCGGAAGCCTGTGTTATGAGTGCTATGCATTCACCCATTATCCTCGCTTTGGATCATGAAACCGATACCCAAGTGTTATCTTTTGTGAAGCCATTATCACCCGCGCAGTGCCGCTTGAAGATCGGGAAATATTTGTTTGTTCGTTATGGTCCTGATCTAGTTAAGCAGTTAATCGATAGGGGTTTTGATGTTTTTTTAGATTTGAAATTCCACGATATTCCTCATACGGTTAGACAGGCTTGTCAGGCAGCAGCTGAACTCGGGGTGTGGATGTTAAATGTCCATTGTCAAGGAGGTAATGCGATGCTCCATGCAGCGGTTGAGGGTGTTGATAGTGCACAGACAGAGCGCCGCCCTCTGTTAACTGGCGTAACTGCTCTAACCAGTCTCTCAGAGCACGATATAGCATCATTAGGGTATCATGAGTCTGTCGACAGTTTAGTGGCACGTTATGCGCGTATGGCTCACCATGCTGGCTTAGATGGCATTGTATGTTCAGCACGAGAAGCTCAACGATTGCGTGGTCTATTGCCGGTATCATTTGCCCTGGTGACGCCCGGTATTCGGTTGCAATCAGATGATTGTCAAGATCAGCAGCGTGTGCAAACCCCACAACAAGCCATTATGAATGGTGCGAATTATTTGGTGATTGGTCGTCCTATTACTCAATCAGTAGACCCAATGGCTTCTCTAGAACTCTATCTGGAAGCGCTATCTTCAGTCTAACTTTGCTTTATTGTTGATTGTTTTTGATACAGAAGATGCTTGCACGTTGAGTGACAACTGATTATCATGTGCCCCAATTATTGATAGGTTTAGTCTGACGGTTATACCTTAATGTTTCTATCTATGAGGTCTTTTTATGTTTCAGTATGAGTCCACGTTAAAAAGTGATGCTTTTGGTAAAATAGAGAAAGGGATGTTTATCACCAATGATGCATCAATTCCTGCTATTCGCCGGGTTTATACGCGAAACCTCTGGATTACACCATTGGCTCGCTTGCTTGCACGTAATGAGAAGCGCGCACTGGCTCGTCTAATGCCACTGAAGTCACCTTATTTTCCCACATTGCTCGAAGTGGCGCGGCATTCACACGTTCGTAGCTTCATTCAAGGCGATTCAATGCATCGTGCGAATGAACGGTTAACACCCGAATTTTTTAAATCCAGTCGACAGTTGTTGCTCACGTTAAAGCGAGCCGGTGTGGTCAATAATGACTTAGCTAAAGAAGCCAATTGGATCATTACACCGGAAAGTACGCCATCAGTGACAGATTTTCAGCTGGCCTTTTGTTTTAAAAATAGAGTTAGCCAGTGGTTTTTAACCTTGTGCTATGAAGATTTGCGTCACTTGTTAAAACATAAAAGAAAATACCATTCGGTCACCGCAAAAGAAAAAAAAGTCCTTGCCTCAAAATCATGGATCAGTGTTGTCTGGATGAAGACGGGTAAGCGCGTCTATCATTTTGTGACTCGACGGCTTTTAGGTTGGTCAGAGAGGCAAGGGCCTGAAGAGCGTGATATTTAAAGTATTTTTTAAAATTTAGTTCAATCGATCGGTGGTATGTTTTAGGATGACACTGGTATCAGGCTAATGATGCTTATGTTAGTCCGGATGATAATGATGAAAAACGCCAACCCTTTCATTGTATGCCAAACGCAGCTTTATCGAGAATGCCATGGAGGTCTTAACATCAAAAGAGATCGCGAGTAAAAAAAGCACTCGCTTTGCAAATCTAGCCGTGATTATCGAATGGTATGATTTTGGTTTATACACCGTTCTTAGTGCGTACCTATACACCATTTTTTTTCCTAACATCAGCCCGTCTACCAGTTCTCTACTTGTGCTATTTATCTATTGGTTAGGGTATGTGGGTCGAATTATTGGTGGCTTTGTCTTTTCTCGATTTGCTGATAGCGTGGGTCGTAAATCGACATTCGTGATGAGCTCACTGATGATGACATTCAGTACAGCGTTGCTGGCATGTTTACCGATTCATTACATTGATGCTTTCTGGCTGCCTGTATTATTTATTGTGATCCGTCTGTTGCAAGGTATTGCTTTAGGTATAGAATATCCTGGTGGTATGGTATTTATTTATGAGCACGCAAGACCTGGTTTACAACTTTCAGAGTTATTGCGATCCTCTTTTTTTTCTCAGCTAGGAGGTCTCATTGGGGTTGCAGTCGGCTATCTATTAACGTTGTTTTATAACCACAATGCTATGGTTGAGTATGCCTGGCGGCTCCCTTACGTATTGGCAGGCGTGTCAGGTTTGTTGCTGTTCGCGATACGCCTCTACGCCTCAGAGACACCTGATTTTGTATCGTCTGGTGAGACAGTATATTCATTTAGTTACCTGTCGACACTGAAAACTTTTTACCAACAGTTTTTGGGTATGATGGTGATGATCATTATGCTTGAGGGCATGGTAAAGTTTTTGAGCATGGGAAATCTTTATTTTCATAGGAATTTTCACATCCCACTGCAAGATTTATTTTTGTGCTCTACGATCTGTTTTTCTGTGGTGATGTCATCGCTGTTGTTTCTTTCATGGTTTGTTAAACAGTCCCATCGAGTCATGCCAGTACTGTTAGGGCTTTCGTTGACATTAGTTTTGGGTGCTGGCCTGTTATGCTTGTTGACGAGCGGTTCGTTGTTAATATTGATACTGGCTATGGTGTTACTGTCTTTTACCGCTAGTGTATATAATAAATTTATGGTCTATACGTTATGTCAACATTCATCAGTGAAGTCACGTGTTTCTCTCATTGCTTTTTATAATAATTCTACTGTGTTCGTTGCTGCATTATTCCCTTGGTGTCTTAATTATATGGTTAACACCTATCATCAGCCGATGTTGGTGCCAGAGGTGTTTGTCATCTTGTCAATCACAGTGGCAGTCTATATGTTTTTTAAGGTCTCACAACATTCAGGTTTTTTAATCCATACTTCTCGTCATTAATATGGGGCTACATTCAGAGATCCTGAGCACCCTTATGAAATTATGTACTTATTGATAATAAAAGAAGAAAGAAAATAAATAATTCGCCCGTGATTGAATTAAGATCTTCGTTTGTCGCGGTTATGGTTTTTATACCTAATGCTTCTGAGAAAAAATTCGCATCTTCTCTACGATTCAATTGTCTGACACGATTACTGCTTGTCTGATGTCGCTGAATATTGAAACAGGTATTCAATGAACAAGCTGACGGCTGACGGGGTATGATCTCTCGCGGGCTTTAATACATACAATGGTGATGGGTTTAATTGGTACGTGGGTAAGACGGGAAGTAACTTATGTTGTGCTATCTCAGATCCCACCATAAATTGCGGAAGACAGGCTAAACAGATACCTAGCATAACCAATGCTTTTAAGGTGTTTAATGAGTCACACTGTATGTGACTGGTTATTTCAACCGGGTGTACTGTTTGTCGTTGGTAAAAATCCAATCGTGCGTGTTTTGATTGGTGACTGTATATCCCCCAACGATAAGACGATAACTGATCAATCCGCTCGGGTAGGCCATACTGATTGATAAAGCTAGGGCTGGCACAAACCACTAAGGGTAAATCAACTAGCTTTCTTACGATTAAATTCGAATCGTCTAACTCAGCACTACGTAAAATGATATCAAACCCTTGCGCAATCATTTGTTCTAATGAAGGACCTAGCACTAATTGAATGGTCACATCAGGATAGGCTTTGCAAAAATCATCCACCGTTTCTGCAAGGCAGTGCGTCGCAAAAGCAGGTGGTGCCGCTATTTTTATATGACCACTGACTGAGGTATTTAAATTCGTTATGAGTTGGTGTCCTTC
>DMFG01000075.1 GCA_003450655.1 Coxiellaceae bacterium
CGGTTTAAAACTGTTGGGAAAGGTAATAAGGCACGCCAAATTGCTGTCAGTGAGCTAGTGTTGAATGCTTTAAAACGTTATCGATTATCACTAGGGTTACCTGCCCTACCCGTTTTGAGCGATACAAGCCCTCTCATTGGCCAGACACGCAATCGTCATTTACCCATCAAAGACACAAAAAGAATTCGAGTGTTAGTTCAAGCCTGTTTTGATCGTGCTGCAGACGCCTTATCTGCACAAGGCATGCAATTAGATGCAGCACAATTACGCACTGCTACGGTGCATTGGCTGCGCCATACCGGTATCTCAGATGATGTTAAAGTCAGGCCACGTGAGCATGTGCGTGACGATGCGGGGCATTCATCCGGTGCTACGACTGATCGCTATATTGATATTAGTCTGCGTGAGCGTGCACGTTCTGCTAAATTAAAAGGTGTCAAAAAATAATTGACTGGTTGTTATTTCTACTTATTGATACTTTAGAGAGACTTAATAATAAATCCTACTGGAGAGAGAGTTGCATCTATTCATTATTGGTTGGGGATACACAGCTCGCCATCTTGCGTTAAGCTTAGATAGATCTCAATACGCAGTGACTACCACCTCTCGACGCGTAGACACAGTGACAATGATCGATGAGTTGAACATTGAATGCATTCCTTTTACCCAACCTTATTTAGAAGATCAGCTATCACAATGCACTCATTGCTTAATAACACCCCCCTGCGAGACAACAGGGGTAGACCCTACCATACGTTTATTGGGTGATTATCTAGCACAACCCCATCCAGAGCTTCAATGGATAGGCTACCTATCATCGACGAGTGTGTATGGTGATCATCATGGTGGCTGGGTGAGCGAGCGTTCCCCCCTACTCGCTAAGCAACCTCGTGGCGTGGCGCGAATCGCAGCAGAACAACACTGGCTAACGCTTTTTTATCATCATCAACTGCCTGTGCATATTTTTAGATTAGCTGGGATATATGGCCCACAGCGTAACGCGATTGATAATATAAGGCATGGAAAAAAGACGTGTATCGTTAAACCAAAGCAAGTTTTTTCACGTGTTCATGTTCACGATATTGCAAGAGCCTTGTATTACAGCATGAAAAAACCGACTCCAGGAGCGATCTATAACATAGCCGATGACTTACCAAGCTCACCAGAGTCAGTGTATGATCTGGCTTGTGAATTATTGCAACAACCCGCCCTATCACATTGCTCAGTCGATGATGAATCGGTGTCAGAAATGACGAAATCTTTTTATTCATCGTGCCGTAGAGTGTCGAATACGACTTTTAAAAATCAATTCGATTTTAGTTATCAATACCCAAGCTATCAAGAAGGTTTAAAAGCATTATTACGTCATTGATGATAGCTTGATGATCTCTAAATTTTACATTATGATAGTTTAAAAAAACTACAAGGATGATAGATGACCGCAAGTATTTTTATCGGAGCTAACTCTGACATCGCACAATCGACACTTAAAAAGATGACTGAACGGACCGTCTTTCTTTTAACTCGAGAGCCCTCTAAAATAACTCCCATAAGCGATAAACACACGGTCATCCAATGTGACCCCTGTGATCTTGACCAAGTTAATCAATGTTTCTCTTCTATTGCAGAGGAAAATAGCATTCAATCCGTCGTTAATTTCTGTGGCAGTATTTTATTAAAACCTGCCGGCATGCTCAACGCTAAAGAATGGAATAACACCATAGCTATCAATCTTAATACGGCATTCAACGTAGCTCACGCCACTGCAAAATGGATTAAGAAGAATTGCGGCGTGGTGTTTATCTCGACAGCTGCAGCCTCTCTAGGATTACCTAACCATGAAGCAATCGCTGCTGCTAAAGCAGGTGTAGAAGGTTTGTCGCGTTCTTTTGCTGCTAGTTATGCTGCTCAGGGTATACGCTCTAATGTTGTTGCCCCGGGTTTAATTGAAACAAAACTATCACAATCGATCGTTGGGAGTGATAGAGGCAAGAACCTATCGCTTTCATTACATGGACTCGATCGCCTAGGCCAACCCGAAGATGTTGCTCGGTTGGTGGAATGGCTGATTCAACCATCCAATAACTGGGTGACCGGTGAAGTATTTCGTGTGGATGGTGGACTATCGACAGTAAAGAGCTATCCTAAATAAGCGTTATGGCAGCAAGGCCTAAAGAGCCAGCCTTTAACTCATGACATGCCAACCCGCTCTTCAGCATGACACTCATCCTGATCTTCATTTTTCTGATGAGTAGGCTCAGGAAGATTGTGGCGTGTTAAGACATGCACTTCATCATTAAGAAATCGATCAATACTACTGGATGGGTCAGTTTCTGTCGTAGTCTCTTCTGATGTCTCTGAAAGCTCGTCATTATGTGAGTGGCATTGAGCATAGGTCGGGGGTGCTGTTGGAGCCATACCTCGATCCATAGCATGAAGAAAACGGCTAATGGATAATTGGTGGCTCGAGTGATCTTCTGCAGACTGCTGTGATTCATGGGATGTTGTATCTGAATTGCCATCCGACACATCCGGTTCGCTTGTTGTTTGCTCTATTACCCTTGGCGTTGCTGATGTAGCGTTGTTTTTTTCTGATTCTTTTAAATTCGTCAAACTATCGGTTGACCGTTGCGATAATTTAAACGTTGTAAAAAAAACAGCAGCCATGACAATAACAAGGTCAAAGCAGCCAGCAATAGCATACATAGACCCTACAGCAAACACCATGGAGCTTGACCAATTCGTCACTGAAGGTAGTAATGTATTATTTTTACGCGGTGTCTCAGATACCGCAAGAGGGAAAGACTCAATGGCTTCTGATGCTGGTGTTGCAGGATTAGCAATCTCATCATTACTGGGTGTCTCTTCCATATGTTCTTCGAACTGAACATTGATATCGTCAAGAGTATCTTCGACAGGCTCAGGTATATCAGCGGATATTGCTTCTTTGTGGACTGATGAATGCAAGGTGTATTGATAGATGGCGACACCAAGATTAAGGACAAATAAGGCAGGCAATGTAAATATAGCAACGGGAGGAACTACCAGTGTCACTGTTAATAGAGCGATATTGACACAGGATAACGCTAAACTCAGCCCGCGATATTTAAGCTTTCGCTCATACTCTTCGACATCACTGGATAATTCAGGATCATCGGTGGAAGAGGCCTTAATGTATTTACTCGATGTACGATAGGTTTTATAGGCTTGATGCATTGCTCCAGCACATAGCCCAATAACCACCATAGACAACCCGACCGGGGGAAATAAAAAACCAACGACAGCACATCCCACCATTATAGTGGCGGTTAATACTTTTAGTCCTACAGCAATTCTATTTAGTGGCTTTTCATTTGAAGGGGAAAGAGCACGCATGATTGGCGATACCAGCAAACCCAACGCTTCTATTAATAACCCAACTAATGGAATGGTTACTGCAATCGTCACTACTAACGAAGTAATAGCCTGATGAAGCGTCGTGATAAAACGAACGGCCCATTCATACAGGTCAAATAGACGCAAAGCCCAATGCTGCAGACCACTCCATGCATTTCTAGAGTAATCTCGGAATTTTGAAAAATAAGAGTTCATAAAGATCAAAAACTGTAATAAATATACAGATATTTTACGCCGCTTTTATTAAGGAAATATTAAATAATAGGTTCTAATAAACTCTTTAGATAAACTCTAATAAATTGATATTATGATATTTTTTTTGTATAGCCCCACCTTAATAGCGAGTGTTTACTAAATTTTGTGATATTAAGTGTGTTTTTCATGAGAAAAGGGGGATAGACTCATTTTAAATATATATAGTAAGGAAACACTCATGCCCCACTCTCTTTT
>DMFG01000045.1 GCA_003450655.1 Coxiellaceae bacterium
CTGGAATTCCGTAAGTCACCAAAACAGATCCTTACTGATCTAGTATAGACCTCATGGGGCTGAAAGCTGAGATCATCTATAAAGGGCAATGCCCTCGGTTGTGTATGATCCATAAGAGACCAAGAATCACTACCGACAGAGTTACCACCTGAAACCGGAAAACATTCCCAGCTTAAATCATGCCAATTTGAGTTAGGGTTTAAGGGCACTGTAAGTTTCTTGGCTTGACTAACAGCCTCGAGACTATGTTGACTGCATATGTCAGCCCCTGCTATTGCAGTACTATTTTTTTGTTCTGAACGATTAGCGAGAGTTAACCTTGTTTCTTCAACTTTAGAACGTCCGCATAATTGAACTGATATTTCAACGTTTTGTGCTTGCGTATTCTCTTGCGTTATTTCAGTGTAAGCATGAGCCACGTCAAAAGCTTCGGTGCTTTGTGTTGGGATCGCTGGATGTGAATCCTGATCTGTATGATTACTAATACCAGAAGAATTAGATCCACCACCTAAGTTGCCTGAACTCAGCGATGAAGAGTTAATGGCCTGAGGAGATTTGTGCCCATGCAGTAATAGTTCTCCTTGTGGCGCACTTGTTGTGCCTTGTTCACCAACAGATGAGGGCGGTAAATTATTATGCGGCGTTGGCAGGACATCTTGTGACTGTCCTACACTATCCGATGCGTTTAATTGTAGAAAATAATTTGTATTTTGTCTTTTAAGAGTTACGTCGCCATCGCTTACTGGCATTTCCCCTACTGTTTGAGTTGATACACCTGATCCAGATGACGGATGCCCAGCATGCGGATTTACACCTGAAACAGAAGAATGGCTTGGCGTAACTGAAGAATCATTAACACTTCGAGAAACAGAGTACAGAGCACTCGGCATATTGGGTAACACTAAGCTACCTACACCTCGTATAAAATCTGCCGGAGAGACAGTTAATGGCGTGAAGTTCTTGAAAATAGGTGTTATTTGAAATCTAGTACTATTGAACGAACCATTGCCTAAACTTGGCAATGAGAAGTTACTGGTATTCTGACTTACCCTTTCTTTCATTGTTTGTCCAACTAGTGAAAGCAATGCTGGCAGTGAATTCCCATTGTCGGCAAACCAGTGTATAACCGATGTATCTTGTGGACTTATTTTTTTCAAGTCCGCCGAACTAAAAAAAGTATTAATTTGCTCTTGAATGAACGCTGGAGCACTATCAATACCAAGACGATTAATTAAATCTTGCAAGCCTTGCATGAAACCATTTGGTACGTATTCTCCAAAGGTTTCAGCAGCACCTTCCTTCTGGAAAAGCCAATAAAGAGCAGCAGCAGTACCTACACCAAGAGCAAGGCCTTTAGTTGTTCCTGTTTGTAAAAATTCGGCCCCTGATTGTAAAATAGTCTTTTTTGTTTTTGTATCTTTCTCTACGGTTGGAGTTTTCACTAAAGGGCTATTCTCACCCGGCATGAATACATTTAGTGAATCAACTGATTGAATGTTAGCACCCAATGCGTCGCTTTCCTGGAAAGATTGCAACGTCTTAAGGATAAAGTCATCAGCGTTAATTGTCTCTACAACACCATCGCTAGTAAATGTAAATTGACGCTTAACATGCACACCGGAACTAGCAGCGACCCCCTCTTCTACATCACTCCCATCACGGTATGTCACCCCTTCCGGTAACCCCGTAAATTGATGGAAGTGAATCTCAGAGAGTTTTTCGTTTTTTATTTCTGCATTTTTCGCTAAATGACGAAACACCACCATAAGCTGTAATCGCAAAGCCGTTTTTGGATCGATATTGCCAGTACTATCAGACTTGACGACAATACGACCATTAGATGCAGTTATTGGTTGTGTCACGGTAAATGTATAAGACTGAGCGTCAGCTGGTGTTGCAGGAGAAGATCCAGCTGAAATTGATTCTTGTGGTGACACAGTTACGGTATAGGTGTTTGGAATCTGATCCTTATGAGGTGCCCCATCATCTGAAACATCTTCATCAGTGGTATGACCACCATCACTCAAAGTCGATGAATGCTCGTTAAACTGAAGCTTTACTGTAAATGTTTGGCTTTTATCAGCGGAATCGGAATCTTTAACACTGAACTGATGCTTTTTCTTTTCAGCCTCTGCTGAATCATACATGTCCCGAATCTGTTTTTGTTTCAATGCTAAGGCTGCGACTTCTATAGCGGAAGATTTTCGGTCTTTAGATTCACGCATAACGCTTCCGATCAGTGGGGTCGTTCAAAGAGGATAAAAAACTCAATAAGAGTAATGACTAATATATATAAATTAGATTAAGGAAATCTTAAATTTCATGCTTTTTTGGTAAAAAAAGACACAGGATCAGGCTGCATCGATACTAGGTAACTATTGTCGCAAGGCATGATGCGTTAATTCAGGCTGAAAGCCTGGTGTAGCACGCCATGGGCTGATGTCTAGCCCACCTCGTCGAGTAAAGCACGCTTCTACGCACAAAGCGTCTGGCTGACAACAGCGCAGGATGTCTGTGAACATGCGCTCAACACACATTTCATGAAACTCATTATGCTGTCGATAAGACACCCAGTATTTAAATAATCCATCATAATCAATAGGTTGACCTTTATAATGCACAGCTACCGATGCCCAATCAGGCTGACCCGTAACCAAGCAGTTGGATTTAAACAGGTGCGTATAGAGTGTTTCTTGCACCGATTCACCTTCCGTCGTGGTGAGGTAATCCGGACAAACACTGTACGTGTCGCAACTCACCTCTAAATCATCCAAACACCGCCCCAGGAAACTGCGCCAAGCACGCCCCTCGCACGCTATTAATGATTGCAAAGTGACACACACCTCACCACGTGCAGCCTCAGATAAGTCACGTTGTAAACATGCGATTACGGCGTCCTGATTATCAAACTGTGTTTGATTAAACGAATTTAAATATAATTTCAATGACTTAGACTCAACTAATGCAGCAGAATCACATGATACATCAAACGTTAATAGAGCCGCCTGAGGCTTACCCTGAAGGTTTAACCAAGACAACTCATAACCCACCCAACGGTCAAAGCCTTGAAAAGGTAATGGCCCAGACAGACCTAACGCAGAACGATTAGCCGTGCGAGGAATAGAGACTAATAACTCTGGCGCGTACTGATCACGATAATGGACTGTTTGCCCTAATGGGCTTGCCTCTACCGCTTGCTGAAGATCGTCTGTCATTGTTCATACCTCATTTCACTAAGAGTTTTTTGGCTCATGAGCCACTTGATTGCGTAAATACAATGGCTCAACCGTTAAAGGGCTGGTTGTTGTTTGTGTTAATAAACGCGCTTGTGCCAGTGTTAACATCGCTTCTGCATCAGGGACACATTCTAGATCACCCGGTTCGATGGATTCTGGCATTTCGGGTAACGCCGATTGATAGACTGACCAGGCATTGCCTACACAATTCCAAGAATCATTGGGCCACACCCAAGCATCCGCACGCGTCAAAGCATCGGATAACACGGGTTGCATCATGCCTTCTGCATCACACACATATCCGCCCCAATACAGGCTATCCATGCGAGCGTCCCATGCAGCTAACACCCGTTTAACGCCATGAGTAGCATAAGCCGTTTGTGCCAACACTTGTAACGTGGATAGAGGTATCACCGGGATATCCGCACCAAACGCTAACCCTTGCGCAAAGCCTGTTGCTAATCGGACACCCATAAAACTACCAGGGCCATGGGTAAACGCAATGGCATCTAAGCTCGACAACTCAACACCCGCTGCTTGCAGCAAACGATCAATCAGTGGCAACATGCGCTGCGAATGCTCACGTGGCATCGGCTCTGTGTGAGACACACAACGACCTTGATGTAACACGGCCACAGAACCTGTCGCTGTTGCAGTATCAAACGCTAAAATGGATGGCATTACCCCTATCTCCGGGCTGTTTTTTGGGTACAATATGATGCGTATTTTAACCAGAAGAAGCAAGCACAAAACATGACCTGCCTGACCCTACCCTACCCCAATGACAGCGGTGACCTGTTTGCTTGTTTTGCCTCATGGCCGTTTGCTATATTTCTGGATAGTGGGCTAGATGCTAATACCCACCGTCGATTCGATATCATCAGCGCAGCACCTCAAAAGCGACTGATTTCGTACGGCCGTTGCCAGCATTTACAGACTGATAATCATACTCACTACCACAATGACACCCTGTTTGATGTCTTAAAAACAGAAATTGCTCATCACCCCCGCGTCAGCAATGCACCCAAACACCTGCCATTTACCACCGGCGCATTAGGCTTTATGGGTTACGATGTCGGACATCAACTCGAAACCCTTCCACATCATCGCTATCAAGACATCGCACTCCCCGATGCTGTGATCGGCCTTTATGATTGGAGCATTGTGGTGGATCATCAACAACAAGCAGCCTGGCTGATCTCCTCATTAGACGCTCATCACAACACCATCACGCATATCCTTTCAACACTGAAACAACCCATCCCATCGTCATCATACTTTCAACTTCAGCAAGCATTTAAACCTTGTATTACAGCGTCAGAGTATCAACAGGCGTTTCATCAACTCAAACAACATATCCGTGATGGAGATTGCTACCAAGCTAATTTATGTCAGCGCTTTCAAACCACCTACCAAGGATCCCCTTTTACGGCCTACCAACACCTGCGACAACACCACAGCTCGCCGTTTAGTGGTTTTTTTCACACCCCTTGGGGCGACATCCTCAGCCATTCACCGGAACGTTTTATTCGCATTCAAGATCGACAAGTCATCACACAACCCATCAAAGGCACAGCACCGCGCGATGCTGATCCTGTTAAAGATACAGCCCTTGCCAAAGCCTTATTGCGCAGTGAAAAAGACCGAGCTGAAAACTGCATGATTGTCGACTTACTAAGAAATGACTTAGCGCGCACGTGTGATGCTGTCGATGTGCCGGCCTTATGTGAGCTGCATAGCTTTCCCAATGTGCATCACCTCATCAGCACCGTTACCGGTCAACAACAAATCGATCAACACAGCCTCGACACCTTAAAAACGTGTTTCCCTGGAGGGTCAATTACCGGTGCACCTAAAATTCGCGCAATGGAAATCCTCGCAGAACTCGAACCCTTTCGCCGTTCAGCGTATTGTGGTTCGCTGTTGTATTGTGACACCAACGGTAGCCTCGATAGCAATATTTTGATTCGCACCTTACTGTGCGTTAACAACACCCTGTATGCTTATGCCGGCGGCGGCATTGTGCATGACTCACAAGCAGACACCGAATACCAAGAAACGCTCACCAAAATTGGGCGTTTATTACAACTCTTAGAATCCACCTTTCTCAATAGCACTAAGGAACCCCTATGCTAGCTCAAACCACACACACATTAAGCGTTTCAGAACTTAACCAGCAAGCGAGTCAATGCTTAGAGCAACAGTTTCGGGTCGTGCATGTCGTTGGTGAGATCTCCAACCTTGCCTGTCCCAGTTCGGGCCATTGGTACTTCTCTCTCAAAGACCAGCACGCACAAGTGCGTTGTGCTTTCTTTAAAACGCGTCATCGCAACACGATCCCCATGCCTAAAAATGGTGATGAAGTATTGGTATTGGCTCGAGTCAGTTTGTATGCACCTCGAGGCGACTATCAACTGATCATTCAACAACTCACACCTCATGGTGAAGGTCGCTGGCACATCGCATTTGAACAACTGAAAACTAAACTCGATGCGAAAGGCTGGTTTCGCGCAGAGCACAAACAACCCCTACCCAAGTACCCCAAACGCATCGGCATCATCGCCTCACCGACGAGCGCAGCATTGCAAGATATTCTTAACGTCACACGACGTCGCTTCCCAGCGATTCCTCTGATCATTTATCCGTGTATCGTGCAAGGTGAACAAGCGGCAGACAGCATTTGTCAAGCGCTTGAGAGTGCACATCAACGCCAAGAAGTGGATGTCTTATTGCTGGCACGCGGCGGTGGATCGATTGAAGACCTGTGGCCATTCAATGAAGAACGTGTCGCACAAGCTATTTTTAATAGCCAACTTCCCGTAGTCACCGGGA
>DMFG01000033.1 GCA_003450655.1 Coxiellaceae bacterium
TATTCAATAATCCCGCGATCCCATTACCCAGGGCGATACCTCGGATTAAAAAAACACTAACTCATTGATTGTAATTACATTATTAATTAGACTATTCGTAACGGCTTTACTCTCCATCAGACCACTCAACACCACCAGACTGATGACCACAGGCCATGGCAAGAGACATAATCTATGGTTAAACGACTACTAGCCTCTGAATATCACCGATTATTTTACTCCAGCTGGCAACTGGGAAATAATAACACCGTGAGCATCGCCTTTGATATTGAAGGCCCTCTCAACTGCGAAATATTAAGCCAAATTATCGATAAACTGGTCATCGAACAACCTTTTTTACGCACAACCTTCACCGAAATCAATGGCACCCTCTATCAGGATATTCATGAGCAAGGAAATACCCAGCTAGACATCATCCCCCTCAACAAAACTAAACAATCTATCAATACTGTTGTGAATGAATATTATCAGCAACCATTTGACTTACACACACTGCCTCTTGCAAAGTTTTATCTTCTTCGTCTTCCATCTAATCGCTTTAAGTTTATCCTGTTAAATAGCCATATTATTGCTGACTCTGTGGTCGCTCATTTTCTAGTTCAGTATATTGAACAAACGTATAACGCGATGGCACTAGGGAATGAACCACCCACGTTCACGACTTCCAGCATGAATCAATACATAGAACACGAGACAAACACACTCACGCAGCAGAAAAAAAACATCGACATAGCCTTTTGGAAAATCATTTTTTCCAATGATCAATACTCGTTAAACTGGTGCGGTCGTCCATCACCCTCTCAATCCAACAATCATGAAAAAAACACTGTGTATTTTTCAATTAGCGAACAGCAATCAAACCAGCTCATCACACACGCTACAACTTTAAACACTACCCCTTTTATTCTGATATCCAGCTTGTTTGCCTATTTACTCTCACGCTACACGCACTCTAATCACTTTTATCTCAGCTACCCTATCAACATGAGACCCAAAGCATTTCGTAACCTTCTGGGTTCTTTAATCAATACCTCAGTCCTCGCTATTGATATCGATCACTCATTAACCCTGGCTGAATGGATAGCGACCGTGCAGAGATTTCGTCAAGCGTCAAAACCTCATACTCACCTTCCATACCCCGATCTTTACCGGCTATTTCAACAAACAAACCAACAAACGCCGTCTCCATTAACACAAGCTGCAATCATTCCAGGAGCTGACTTGAGTGCAGTGGCCCCTTCCCTCTATCAATGCAGCACTGTTGGAGCACCTCTGAATTTGAATATGCCCTACGCAGTGGCTCTCTCGTATCAGCATGATGACGTATTTACTTTCCGCTTTGAAGATCCTGCAGGGCATTTAACTGAGCAACAACGCAAGCTATTTTGCGATCATTGGCTCAATCTATTACAAAAATCCATGGATGATCCGCATTGTCGCTTACAGGATATTGCACTATCATCCGGTAAAAAAACACATCACCACATTCAACAAGATATACCCAAACAAACAAACAGTGATGCGTTAAACCAAACCCTCGATTCGGCCTTCATTAAAATTGCCAAACATTTCCCTCATCATATTGCTATTACAAACACTGAAATCACTTATCAAGCACTACTTGACCGCATGGCACAATGGACACATACAATCCATCACATGCTTCCCAAATTACCTAATAACCATCCACCCATCGTTGGGCTATGCTGCTCACGAACCCCTCACATGATAGAACTGCAACTGGCATTATTGCACTGTGGCTATATTGTCATGCCATTGAACCCTGATGATCCTAGCCAACGACTAGAAAAAATCATGCAGCATAGTCAATCAATAACACTCATTTATGACTCCAAAGTCATTCATCAACACAACCACGTCATCTCATCGGGCCAATGGAAGACTCTACAGATTGACAGTGAAGCAATATCAACATTAACATCGCGACAGCCAACCCAGCTGCCCAAACCATCCCGTCAATCTAGTGCAGCCTATTTGATGCACACCTCAGGCTCTACTGGCCAACCCAAAGGCATTATGATTAGTCATGCCAGCCTCATAGCATTACAACAATCGATGCAGAAAGAATACCCAACAGATCATCAGGATACCTGGTCTTGCTTTCATAGCCTTGCTTTTGATGTCTCACTCTTTGAAATCTGGGGAGCATTATTAACTGGCGCACGTCTTATGATTGCCTCTGAGCATGCTCGAACTGACATGCATGAGTTTCACCAAAACCTGATTGATCACAAGGTATCGGTATTATCACAAACACCTCGGGTTTTTGAATTATTGATTGACTATGACATTCAAATAAACAAGAGAGCACCCTCGTTACGCTGGATATTTTTAGCCGGTGATCGAGTTGACCTAACCCCCATAGAACGATGGTGGTCTTCATTCACGGAACCTCATCCATCCATTATTAATTTATACGGAACAACAGAAACGACCATTCATGCAACCCATCAACAACTTTCACCTAACTGTAAACTAGATCAACAAGGACTTATAGGAAAGCCACTAGACCACCTAATTGCCGTGGTACTCGATAATGCAGGTCAAATGGCTGAGCCTGGCATGATGGGTGAAATAGGTCTTGCTGGAAAGCATTGTGCTCAAAGATACTGGAATCACGACGAAATATCGAAAAAAAGCTTTTCCTCCTCTATCGATCTATCCATTTTCGGCTTACCTAAAGCAACTCGACTGTATCGGACTGGAGATTTAGGATATTGGGATGACCACTATCAGCTCAACTACATCGGTCGGCATGATCATCAAATTAAACGTCATGGTTATCGAATGGAATTAGGAGAAATTGAACAGGCGATGCAATTACACCCAGATGCCTTACGCGTTGCAATCACCCTTGAGCAATATGGAACCACCGATAAACTCATTGCCTGGTTTCAAACAACGTCAGG
>DMFG01000153.1:0-424 GCA_003450655.1 Coxiellaceae bacterium
TGCAGCCAACCAAGTATCATTAAAGTCCAACCAACGAATCAACATGCCAATGTTAAAGGCCGCTGTCACTGGATCTAAACAATAATCCGTCCCCACCACTCGAGAACCAGTAGGGACCTGAGTACCAGGAACAACGGGACCCAATAATCGGGTACAGGCTGGATAATTGAGAGCTAGTAAAGCGCAGCCTAAGCTGTCCAGCAAGCAAAGACGAGCCGTGTCATAGGCCAGCTCACTGAATGCAGGAGGTTGCATCACATAATCCACAATATCTTGCATAGGCTGATCAAATTCTAATTTTTTATCAGAGGGTTGCGAATTTATCATCACGTAATCCTTAACGTTGATCTAGGGGTAGAAACGCGCACTCTTCCGGACCCGTATAACTGGCATTGGGGCGTATCAGACGATTATCCTCTCGTTG
>DMFG01000153.1:673-3732 GCA_003450655.1 Coxiellaceae bacterium
TAGAAACGCACACGCTTCTGGACCCGTATATCTGGCATTGGGGCGTATCAGGCGATTATCTTCTCGTTGCTCGATCACATGAGCCACCCATCCACTGGTTCGCGACATAACAAATAAGGGTGTAAAAAAAGCTTGGGGAATACCACAAAAGTAATACGCCGATGCACTGTAAAAATCTAAATTGGGAAACAGCTTCTTTTCATCTTGCATGACACGCTCGATAGCTTCTGACACGGGATAATAGCGCGAGTCACCGACATGATCAGCTAATTGACACGACCAACGCTTAATAATGTCTGAACGTGGATCACAATCGCGATAAACACGATGCCCAAACCCCATCACCAGCTCCTTAGCGTCGAGCATAGCCTTCAGCCCTAAGCTAGCTTCATCTGGCGTTTGAAAGCGCTGTATGAGAGCTAATGCTTCTTCATTAGCACCCCCATGCAGTGGACCACGCAGGGTGCCAATGGCCGTCGTTATCGCAGAATACACATCTGACAAAGTGGCCGTCGTGACACGAGCTGCGAACGTTGATGCATTGAATTCATGTTCCGCATAAAGCACCAAAGATGCATCTAATGCCTCTATAAACAAAGGGTCTGGAGTACCGCCATGTAGCAACTGTAAAAAATGGCCCGCCAGTGTTGTTTGCTCGGTTTGGGTATCAATAACGCGCCCTTGATGATAGTGATACCAATAAGGCAATACAGAGGGAAAGCATGCAATCAACCGATCTGCAATAGCATAAATATCGTGCTGCTCTGCTTCAGGTTCCAAATTACCTAAAAAAGAGCAACTGGTTCGCATCACATCCATAGGGTGACTGCTAGCAGGTATCGCTTGCAATACAGCTCTTAAACCCTCTGGTAATTCCCGTAATGACTGCAAACGTAACTGATAGCGCTCAAGCTCCTCAGACGAGGGCAAGTGATGATAAATCAGCAAGTGCGCCACCTCTTCAAAGCTAGCCTGTGATGCCAAATCTTCAATGCTGTACCCGCGATAAGTTAAACCGACGCCGGATTTCCCCACAGTTGAAATGGCTGTTTCGCCAACCGTCACTCCCGCCAGCCCCTTCGCTTGATCACTCATCCTCTTTCTCCTGTTGTGTTCCTTGACGCTGTTGTGATTCTTGTTCCCAATAGTTTAAATGCGCATAGAGCTCGTCACGTGTTTGCATCGAATTGATTAACGTTGATTGATTGTCTTCTGAGAGTAACGTACGGTAAACGGTTTCAGCTGCCTGACTCATTGCTCGAAAAGCGCTTAAAGGATACAGCACCATAGCAACACCCGCTGAGAATAATTCCTTACGACTGAACAAGGGTGTTTGACCAAACTCGGTGCTATTGGCAAGCACTGGTACCGAAACAGAAGCGCAAAAAGTTTCATAATCGGACAATGACTTTGCGGCCTCAAAGAAAATCATATCAGCACCCGCTTCGCAGTAAGCGATAGCGCGTTCAATCGCACTGGCCATGCCCTCACCCGCTAAGGCATCCGTACGCGCCATGATCACAAAGTCAGGGTCTGTTTTAGCTGATACTGCAGTTTGGATACGCTCCACCATCGTTTCCGTGCTGACTAATTGTTTGTCTGGACGGTGACCACAGCGCTTCGCAGCGACTTGATCTTCTAGGTGAACAGCGGCAACACCGACTGCCTCCATCGCGATAATGGTATGACCAACACCGCCCGGTTGTTGCTCCCACCCAGTATCAATGTCCACCAAAAGCGGCAGGCTCGTTGCACCGACAAGACGCTTAACGTCCTCTAAAACTTGCTCGAATGTGGTTTGACCCAGATCAGGCCACCCATAGGAGGCATTAGCCACACCAGCTCCTGAACAATAAATCGCGCCATGACCTGCCTGCTCAGCGAGTAGCGCTGAATAGGCATTAATCGCACCTACAATCGGCAAAGGTTGATGTGATTGAATAGCTGCTCTAAAACAAGCTCCTGCTGACGGCATAACAACATCCTGTGTGTTCATAAAGGTAGCTCATAACAGTATGATTAAAAACACTTTATGATGCAATGCCAAGCCAGTGACTGTTTGTTTGTTTTCAGACTGCGGGAAGCCCTAGATCAGTATTTCCAGCTCCCCCCGCAGGATTTACAACTTCTTCTTTTGCTTCCTCGGAAAGACGATACTCTTGATGACACCCAGCTTGATCATTGGCAGAACCATGCTGACGATGCGGGTTATTACAATGCCTATAGGTGTGTTCAGCCATTGCTAATGCTGAAAGGACAAGACCAATACTCAAACAACCCCACAACATAAACCAACCGTCCTCATCATTGGGTTTTATACTCGCTGCGGTTTCGTTCCCTTCTCTCAAAGTATTCACAGATACTACATTGAAGAATATGATCTCAGGGGTTGTAGTATTGGCGCCTGATTGCGCATTAGGATCTACGTGGAATAGTGTGAATGCTGTCATATGAATGCTCCTATAGGGTATCTAAGTATGAATATCTAGGTAGGACAATAACGAGTGGATTGATTTGACTGAGCTTGCTCATCACTCAACACGCTAAAAAAACCATTCACATTAAAGTCGTCCGGATTTGTATTATCTTCGCTGACCTCTGTCGCACCAACACTGCCCGGGCTTTCTGCCCCCACCCCTTCTGGATAGACTCCATTGGACTTGCGCTTCAATGACTCCAATAGAAGAATAATAAAACCCGCAGACAGTATCGATATACTAAACGTTAACCAAAGCCCTAGTTGATTGCCGGGTTGATCCTGCTGTTGAAGAGCATCGGTTTGATTCAGCTGAGTATCATTAAATTGAAGATTGATAGTCATTAGAAAAAACCTCATGGTGCGATATTGCTACACACCTTGATATCTACCTAAAAGGCAGCAAGGGCGAAGTGTTAGCGTTTGAGAGCATATTACTCAAAATATTTGTGCAGTTTAAAACCTGAATCAAGATAGCAATAGAGAAACACAAACCTGCCGAGGTAATAGCCAGCAGGCTAAGGTAAGCATTGAATGCATCGTTATCGATAATGTCATCGACAGAGGGTAGAAATAACGTTTG
>DMFG01000212.1:0-4107 GCA_003450655.1 Coxiellaceae bacterium
TTTCATGGACAGTTTGTTCTCTCGGGTGATTAACGGATTCCTGGTGTTTCATACGGTGACTATCCACAGTTTTTGTGGATAAGCGTGTGAGCAATACGGGTATAGTGAACTTAACATATTGAAATTAAATAATAATTTTATAACAGGCTAAAAATTAACACACCTTAATCTTTGTGTTTTTCATGGACAGTTTGTTCTCTCGAGCGATTAACGGATTCCTGGTGTTTCATGCCATGACTATCCACAGTTTTTGTGGATAAATATGTGAGCAATGGTGGTATATGATACTTAACATGCTGAAATAAAATAATAATTTTATAACAGTCTAAAAATTAACAGGTCTTAATTTTTGCTAATATTTAATCAATCATAGACTGATCATCCACCTGATGAATAGGCGGGGTAATGTCATGACGTATGGATGGTTATTAATGACAATCTTGTGTGCAAATCTGTGGATAACTCTGTGAAGAAAGTAATTATTAACTAGCTCAGTGGATTATTGAGATAGGTATAAAATAATAGATATTATCATTATATGGATATATATCAATAAGTTAGGTGTTTTTCATGATGGCGGGTGTGATATGTGTTGCCTAAATGATTAACTAGGCGAGTGTGTGAATAACTTTTATCAAGTGAATCAACTTCAGTGCGTTAAGTCGTTAAAAAAATGATAGATTAGCTGTTTGATTGAGTCAGAAAAGTGCACTGTGCCGCCCTCTTAGGTTGGGGCACAGTGCTTGTGAAGGTGTTTAGCGATCAGAGATGTTGCTGACATCGCGTTGTGTTGGTCCAGTATAGAGTTGACGCGGACGCGCTAAACGACGATTGGGGTCACTCATCATTTCCATCCACTGAGAGATCCAGCCAACAGTACGCGCAATCGCAAAAATCACGGTAAACATGTTGCTAGGGATGCCTAGTGCATTCAATGTGATGCCTGAATAGAAATCAACATTCGGGTAGAGTTTCTTCTCAACAAAGTAGTCATCTTCTAGAGCTATTTGTTCTAGTTTCATTGCTAGTTTGAAGAGTGGGTCATCATGTAAACCAACGGTATCCAAGACTTCGTGACAGGTTTGTTGCATGACTTTGGCGCGTGGGTCGTAGTTTTTATAGACACGGTGTCCAAAGCCCATGAGTCTAAATGGGTCATTTTTATCTTTGGCTTTTTTAATGTATTCGCCAATACGATCTTCACTGCCAATTTCTTGGAGCATACGTAGGCAGGCTTCATTCGCACCACCATGAGCAGGGCCCCATAACGCACCAATACCCGCTGAGATACAGGCAAACGGATTGGCACCTGTAGAACCAGCTACACGAACGGTTGAAGTGGATGCATTTTGTTCATGGTCTGCGTGCAGTGTGAAGATGCGATCCATGGCACGACTGAGGATTGGATCAGGTTTGCTGGTGTCGTCGTAAGGCGTACCAAACATCATGTTGAGGAAGTTTTCTGCGTAATTCAGCTCATGTTTGGGGTGCATGAATGGCTCACCAATTGAGTATTTGTAGCTCATAGCAGCTAGGACTGGCATTTTAGCAACTAGGCGTATGGCAGACAGTTCACGCAATTCAGGGTTATTGATGTCTAATGAGTCATGGTAAAAAGCCGAGAGAGCACCAACCACGCCAACCATAATGGCCATCGG
The DNA here is from genome assembly GCA_003450655.1 of Coxiellaceae bacterium. Taxonomy (GTDB): domain Bacteria; phylum Pseudomonadota; class Gammaproteobacteria; order Coxiellales; family Coxiellaceae; genus UBA9148. The sequence continues at coordinate 1,659 of DMFG01000212.1, forward strand.
GTGTGCGTCACGTCTAAAACCGCAAAAGAAACGATTGATTTGATCATGGACATTGCTGTGTTTTTTGATCATGTCCGTGAAGGTGTCTTTTTGTGAGGCATTAGGCAGTTCACCGTGCATGAGGAGGTAGCAGACTTCCATGTAATCAGTGTCAAAAGCCAGTTGATCGATGGGGTAGCCGCGATGTAGGAGGATGCCTTGCTGTCCATCGATGAACGTAATGCCTGATTCACAGGCAGCAGTTGCACCAAACCCTGGGTCGAAGGTGAAATGTTGGGTTTTTGGGATAGGTTTGATATCAATCACGCTTTGGCCTAATGAGCCATCTAGGATGGGGCAATCAATGGTTTCGTCGATTACGGTCAGTGTAGCGTGCTTGTCGCTCATGTGCGGTGCTCCTCAATCATCAGTGAATAGGTTTTATATGGTTTTGTAGCCATCATAGCATCGGTCATTCCGAATGTAGCGTAAGCTTACCGGATGCGGACTTAATATAAAAGTATCTCAATTATCTATAGTTATTCGGCTATTTTACGGCGTTCAATATGGGGTGTTGAATGCGCTATCAATTCACTCAGAGCTGAGCTATACTGCACCGCTTGTGAGGCGAGAGCCTCCTGTTCATGGGGTGTCTGTGAATGACAGCGGATACATTCCCACCAATTCAATCAACTAAAAGAGGTTATACTATGTCATTAAGTGCACAGCAAAAAGCTGAGATTGTTAAAGAATATCAATTAACTCCAGGTGATACCGGTTCTGCCGAAGTGCAGGTTGCTGTATTAACCATGGATATCAAAAGTCTAACGGAACACTTCAAAGAACACATCCATGACCACAATTCACGTCGTGGCTTGTTACGTAAAGTGAGTCAGCGCCGTAAATTACTAGATTACTTAAAAAACAAAGACTTAGAAAGGTATCGTAGTTTGATTAGCCGATTAGGTCTACGTCGATAAATTTACAATAGAGGAAATTGAGTGAATAAATTAACCCAAACTTTTCAATATGGCCAACACACAGTCACATTAGAAACCGGCGAGATTGCTCGTCAAGCCAACGGTTCGGTTGTTATTACTATGGGTGACACCATGGTCTTAGTTGCTGTTACGGCCAAAAAAGAAGCTGATCCTAGTCGAGGTTTTTTCCCATTAACCGTGAGCTATGTCGAAAAGACGTATGCGGCTGGTAAAATCCCTGGTGGTTACTTCAAGCGTGAAGGTCGCCCGACAGAACATGAAACCCTAACTTCCCGTCTGATTGACCGCCCAATTCGTCCTTTGTTCCCTAAAGGCTTCATGAACGAAGTCCAAGTGGTAGCAACAGTAATGTCTTTAGACCCTGAAGTCAGTGCGGACATTCCTGCATTAATCGGTGCTTCAGCTGCATTAGCGATTGCCGGTGTGCCTTTCAATGGCCCATTGAGTGCGGCGCGTGTTGGTTACAAAGATGGTGAGTACTTATTAAACCCATCATTAGAAGCGGTTAAAGAATCACAATTAGACCTAGTGGTTTCTGGTACAGAAGACGCGGTCTTAATGGTTGAATCTGAAGCTAACCAACTTTCTGAAGAAGTCATGTTAGGTGCGGTATTATTCGGTCATGAGCAAATGCAAGTGGCGATTGAAGCCATTCGTGCATTAGCACAACAAGCCAATGTCACGCCATGGGAATGGAGTCCAGCTCCTGAAAATGATGCGTTGATTGCACAAGTGACTGAACATGCGAGTGCAGGCATTAAAGCGGCTTATAGTATCAGTGACAAGATGGCACGTAATGAGGCGATGTCAGCTGTGATTGATCAAACGGTAGCAGCACTTTGTCCAGAAGATCAAGAAGATGCACCAGCAGCCGGTGATGTGAAGAAGATTATTCATAACATCGAAAAAACCATTGTGCGCCACAATGTCCTCGATGGTCATCCACGTATCGATGGTCGTGACACGGAAACAGTACGTCCAATTACGATTGAACTCGGCAAACTACCGCGTGCTCATGGTTCTGCGGTCTTTACGCGTGGTGAAACGCAAGCCATTGTTGCTGCCACTTTAGGTACGGAGCGTGACTCCCAGTTGGTTGATGCACTCAGTGGTGAATACCGAGACAGCTTTATGCTGCATTACAACTTTCCGCCGTATTGTGTCGGTGAAACTGGAATGATGATGGGTCCTAAGCGTCGTGAAATTGGTCACGGTAAATTGGCCAAGCGTGCCATGATGGCAGTGGTACCAACTTTGGAAGAATTCCCTTACGTGTTACGTGCAGTGTCTGAGATCACAGAATCCAACGGTTCAAGCTCAATGGCCAGTGTTTGTGGTACTTCCTTGTCCTTGATGGATGCAGGTGTGCCGATTAAAGCACCAGTGGCTGGTATCGCAATGGGTCTGATTAAAGAAGACCAAAAGTTTGCGGTATTAACGGACATCTTGGGTGATGAAGATCACTTGGG
>DMFG01000212.1:4434-4905 GCA_003450655.1 Coxiellaceae bacterium
TATGGACTTTAAAGTTGCGGGTACCGAAGCGGGTGTAACAGCCTTGCAAATGGATATCAAAATCCAAGGCATAACACGTCAAATCATGGAAGTCGCACTCGAGCAAGCAAAACACGCTCGTTTGCACATCTTAGGTTTGATGAATCAAGCTATCAGTCAGCCACGCGAGTCCGTGTCACAACACGCGCCACGCATAACCACCATTAAAATTCATCCGGATAAAATCCGTGATGTGATTGGTAAGGGCGGTGCAACGATTCGTGAATTAACTGAGTCTACCAACACCACCATCGATATTTCAGATGACGGTATTGTTAAAATTGCCGCAGTGAATGCCGATGATGGCGAAGCTGCTATGCGTCGTGTCGAAGAATTAACGGCTGTGCCAGAAGTCGGCAAGCAATACGACGGTAAAGTGGTCAAGTTAATGGACTTCGGTGCATTTGTTGAATACATGCCAGGCCGTGAAGG
>DMFG01000212.1:5226-5544 GCA_003450655.1 Coxiellaceae bacterium
GTTCATGTGTCACAAATCGCTGAGGCGCGTGTTGAGAAAGTCGCTGACTACTTGTCTGAAGGTCAAGCAGTCACGGTAAAACTGATTGAAATTGATCGTCAGGGCCGTGTGCGTTTGAGTATCAAACAAGTTGAGGAAGAAACTGCAGAAGCACCCACAGAACCGGTGGATGCTGAGTAATCACTCACAAGCATAAAAAAGGCCACTTCTGTGGCCTTTTTTAAAATAATCATGGTCATTATTGTGGAGATCTGTCACCAGATCCATCTATATCTATTCCATTTTTTGCAGTGTATTTTCCAATGGCTGCGCATAACT
>DMFG01000108.1 GCA_003450655.1 Coxiellaceae bacterium
ATTGATACGCCAGGGCATGTTGATTTTGCTTATGAGGTCTCGCGTTCATTAGCTGCGTGTGAGGGGGCTTTATTGGTAGTGGATGCGGCTCAAGGTGTCGAAGCTCAGACGGTTGCTACTTGTTATACAGCAATTGATCATGGTTTGGAGGTTTTGCCTGTCCTAAATAAGGTCGACTTGCCACAAGCTGATCCTGACAAGGTGATACAGGAAATTGAAGATGTTATTGGTATTGATGCAATGCATGCCATTCCAATTAGTGCTAAAGAAGGTAAGGGTGTTCCTGAGCTCTTGCAGCAATTAGTCAATACTATTCCACCACCTGCAGGTGAGCTAGATGCGCCTTTGCAGGCGCTGATTATTGATTCATGGTTTGATAGTTATCTAGGTGTTGTATCTTTAGTTCGGATTAAGCATGGCTCGCTGAAAAAAGGTCAAAAAATCGAAGTGATGTCTACCAAGGGGCAGTATGTCGTCGATGACGTTGGTATTTTTACACCTAAGAGACATTCTACAGCTCAGTTGAGCGTGGGCGAGGTTGGTTTTATTGTTGCTGGTATTAAAGATATATTTGGTGCCCCTGTAGGTGACACGTTAACGTTAGCAAAAGGCGCTGCAACAGAGCCATTACCAGGATTTCAGAAAGTAAAACCTCAGGTGTTTGCAGGTGTTTTTCCTGTGAGTTCTGATGATTTTGAAAATTTTCGTGAGGCCTTAGCTAAATTAACCCTAAATGATGCTGCATTATACTACGAGCCAGAATCATCAGATGCCTTGGGCTTTGGGTTTCGGATTGGATTTTTAGGCATGCTTCATATGGAGATTATCCAGGAGCGTTTAGAGCGTGAGTATCAATTAGATTTGATAACCACTGCGCCTACGGTTGTTTATCAAGTTCAGACAAAGACTGGTGAAACGCTCATGGTCGATAATCCAAGTTCATTGCCTGAGCCTAATGCCATTGATTCTATTAATGAGCCCATCGTAGAAGCAAAGATATTGGTGCCACAAGAATATTTAGGCAGTGTCATGACGTTATGTATTGAGCGACGTGGCGTGCAAACAGCTTTAAATTATTTAACAAGCCAGGTATCTGTGACCTTTGAAATTCCAATGAGTGATGTTATTTTAGACTTTTTCGATCGTCTAAAGTCAGTTAGTCGTGGATATGCTTCATTAGATTATAGTTTTATTCGCTTTCAATCAGCAGATTTAGTGAAATTAGATATACTCATTAATGGAGAGAAAGTGGATGCCTTGGCAATGATTGTTCATCGTGATCTCTCAGCATCGAGAGGCCGCCAGATTGCTGAAAAACTCAAAGAATTGATCCCCCGGCAAATGTTTGATGTTGCTATTCAAGCGGCTTTGGGTGGGAAGGTGATAGCGCGTACCACAGTGAAAGCTTTACGTAAAAATGTTACAGCAAAGTGCTATGGCGGTGATATCTCGCGTAAGAGAAAATTATTAGAGAAGCAGAAAAAAGGTAAAAAGCGAATGAAGCAAGTGGGTAAAGTTTCTATTCCGCAAGAGGCGTTTTTAGCAGTATTAAAAGTTGATAAATAGTAGGTTATTTTAATGGGTGTTTTGCAGGAATGTCAGCGTACATTGGGTTATCAGTTTCAAGACGTTTCATTGTTACAGAAGGCGCTTCGTCATCGATCTGTCGGTGAAGATAATAATGAGCGTCTAGAGTTTTTAGGTGATGCTGTATTAGGTATTATTATCACGCATGACTTATATAAACAGTATCCCGCACGGCGAGAAGGTGATCTGAGTCGATTACGCTCAATGCTAGTAAATGGTTTAGTTTTAAGTGAATTAGCTATAGCGTTATCACTCGATAGATTTTTAGAGATGGGGTCGGGTGAGGAGAAAACTCGTTCTGAACGAAAGGCTTCTATTTTAGCTGATGCCATGGAGGCTGTCATTGGTGCAGTGTATTTAGATGCTGGTATGGACGTCTGTTGTGAGCGAGTATTATCTTGGTATCAAGCTAATGTGAAGGATGTTTCAACGTTAGCGCCTAAGAAGGATGCTAAATCTATTCTGCAAGAATGGTGTCAATCACATCAAAAACCTTTGCCTGAATATGTTTGTGAGGTCTCAGGACCCGCGCATGAGCAGTTATTTACGGTCGTTTGTACCGTTCAAGGGCTGGATTGCTCGATAACAGCAACAGGATTAAGTCGAAGAAAAGCCGAGCAAGAGGCGGCAAAACAATTTTGGGGGTGGTTACGTGAGTCATGAAGTTGAGAAATCTGGTATTGTTGCCATTATTGGAAGGCCAAACGTTGGAAAGTCAACGTTACAAAATCGTATCTTGGGTCAGAAATTAAGTATTACTTCAAGAAAGCCCCAGACAACTCGTCAGCGGATTATTGGAATTAAGACTGAAGCGGGTAATCAGGTGGTTTATGTGGATACACCTGGCTTACATTCAGGTCAAAAGAAAGCGTTAAATCGTTATATGAATCGTGTTGCTAAATCTACTTTACAGGAAGTCGATTTGGTTGTGTTTATGGTGCAAGCATTGCAGTGGACGCAGCAAGACGAAGTCATATTGTCCTACTTAGAAGAGGTTAAGGTTCCTGTTATCTTAGTGGTAAATAAGATTGATTTAGTTAGGAATAAGGCAGAACTCTTACCTTATATGGAGAAGATTTCAGGGCAATATACATTTGACCAAGTAATTCCCTTGTCAGCTAAACAAGCTACACAAACAGATGTCTTTGAAAAGGCTGTCATTGCTCAGCTATCTCCAGGTCCATTATTGTACCCTGCAGAACAGGTTACTGATCGCAGTGATCGTTTTCTTATAACGGAATTTGTGCGTGAAAAATTAACCCGTCAATTGGGTGAAGAGCTTCCTTATGCATTAGCAGTTACGGTTGATGTCATGGAGGAAGAAGATGATATTCTACGTGTCGCATGTGTGATTTGGGTTGAAAAGTCTAGTCAAAAGATGATCGTGATTGGCCATAAAGGTGATCGTATTAAGCAGGTTGGTACGGCCGCTCGTGAGGATCTTGAGCGTTACTTCGGTAAAAAAGTTTTTTTACAGCTATGGGTAAAGATTAAGTCAGGTTGGGTGGATGACTCAAAAGCATTGACTGACTTTGGTTATACAGACTAGGGGTGGCTTGTGTATGGAGCTTGAGCAGGCTTTTGTTTTACATACACGCCCTTATCGTGATACAAGTTTGCTAGTTGACTTATTTACTTATCATAGTGGTCTGGTAACAGTAGTTGCGCGTAGTGCTAGAGGGTTGAAGTCTAGATTCCAAGGTCAATTGCAGTTGTTTAAGCCATTATTAATTGCTTGGTCAGGTCGTAATGAGTTGAAGTCTCTTGTTCGACTTGAATCGGATGCTCTTCCTTATCATTTGTCAGGTCGTGCCTTGATGTGTGGTTTTTATGTGAATGAATTATTATTGCGTTTATTGGATCGTCAAGAGCCTTTATCAGGTTTGTTCAATGCATATCAATTAGTCCTTAAAAGTTTAGTTGATAATGTTCCGGGTTTTGCTGGGTTGCGATATTTTGAAGTTCAATTATTGGAAGAGGTTGGCTATGGGGTATCGTTTTGTCATGATGCAAAGACAGGGGGTATGATTCAATGCGATAAGGTGTATTGTTATGAACATCAGTTGGGTTTTTATGAAGGGTCTTGTGGTGTGGGGGCTACATTTCAAGGTTCAACGCTGATGAAAATAAAGGATAATTCATTAACAGATCTAGCTTCTTTAACTGAAGCGAAGTTAATTATGCGTTATATTTTATCTTTTTACTTAGGGGGTAGGCCGTTAAAGAGTCGGGAAATGTTCTATTAATTAATTGTGGGTAAAAAAAACGCCATTGAGTAATCAATGGCGTTTTTAGTAATGAGCAATCAGGACTATTTTTTAGCCTTTGAAGGACGCCCACGTTTTTTAGCTACGGTTTTTTTCTTTTTAGTTGTAGCTTTCTTTTTCTTAGCTACT
>DMFG01000042.1:0-3977 GCA_003450655.1 Coxiellaceae bacterium
AGCCAAACAAGATGAACGACTAGTAGCCATAACACCTGCCATGCGTGAAGGTTCAGATCTCATTGCTTTTAGCCAACAATATCCTGACCGTTATTTCGACGTTGGCATTGCTGAGCAACACGCAGTGACTCTCGCAGCCGGCTTTGCCTGCGAAAAGAAAAAGCCTGTTGTAGCCATCTACTCCTCGTTTCTACAACGTGCCTATGACCAACTCATCCATGATGTCGCACTGCAGAATTTAGACGTCACCTTTGCTATCGATCGAGCCGGGCTCGTAGGTGGAGATGGTGCAACACACATGGGCGCCTATGATCTCAGCTACATGCGCTGCCTACCTAATCTCACTATCATGGCACCCAGTGACGAAAATGAATGCCGTCAAATGCTTTATACAGCGTACCAACATCAAGGCCCAGCAGCCGTTCGATACCCTCGCGGCACAGGAACTGGCACATCCATCGATGAAACAATGACAGCGATACCCATTGGGAAGGCTAAGATATGCCGGGAAGGTAACAACATCGCAATTCTTGCATTTGGCAATACGCTTCAAGCCGCATTAACCGTTGGTGAAACACTCAATGCAACCGTCATCAATATGCGATTTATCAAACCACTCGATACAGACTGCCTGAGACATACTGCCAATACACATGAACTGATTGTGACGATCGAAGAGAATGTCATTCAAGGTGGTGCCGGCAGTGCGGTATCAGAGTTCCTTCAATCCGAACATTTCTGCAAACACCTCTTGCAACTCGGTCTACCTGACCACCCCATTGATCACGCCACCGATAAACAACAACGTCAAGTGTGTGGACTAGACGCCCCCCAAATTCAACAAGCTATATTAGAAAAACAAAAAGCCATTAAATCTCAAAAGCCACCATCAGTTCAGGTAAAAGAAGGGACAATGACTCACTGAGATAAACATGCCTCAATAGTAGGTATCATTTTTTCCGGTGAAGTCATTGGCGAAAAACGACGATACACTCCACCCTGCCTATCAACGATAAACTTTGTAAAGTTCCAAGAAATTCGTGAACACCCCAAAAAACCTTTTGCGTGATGCTTGAGGTAGCAATATAAAGGATGCGCATACTTACCATTGACCCTAATTTTTTGAAACACTGGGAAAGTTACCCCCCAATTAATTCGACAAACCAGCTCAATCTCCTCAACACCACCAGGCTCCTGCTGAGCAAATTGATTACAGGGAAACGCTAAAATATCGAGACCTTGTGATTGATAGGTATCATACAATCGCTGTAACTCAGAGTACTGTTTCGTAAACCCACAACGACTGGCGACGTTAACAATCAATAAAACACGACCAGCGAACTGACGCATACTAAGAGACTCACCATCTAATCGTGTTACATCAATATCATACAAAGAAGACACAATTACTCCTGTTTTTTTGATCGCACTGTGACTTTATCGATAGAAACAACATGTTCTGAAACTTTAGGTGATGAGTCATCTACTGGTAATTGAGGCGCAAGCGCATGACCTTAAACAATTTCAAAGGTGACAGGATACCTGCCTCGATCATCGCGTAAGGAAGCATAATGAGCCTCCATCGACTGCCATAACTTAGGTGTAAGCAACCCACGAGATCGATCAATACGAATATTAGTGGCCATAGCATATCGTAAATCACGCCATAGAGCCTTGAGCGAACCATAATGAACAGTCAGTGTTTCCATGTGCACGACAGGATCAACATACCCTTGTGCAAGTAGCACATCACCCACCCAGTGCATATCCGTATATTCATGAACTGCAGAAGGTCGCCCTATTGCCTGCATCGATTGACGATGTTCTTTTAGCGTATCGACACCTAAGCAAGAAAATAAAATCATGCCTTCTGGTTTCAGTATACGCAACCATTCACGCATACTGGCTTCAAAATCATTCGACCAAGACACAGCAAGATTTGAGAAAACGCAATCCATTGACTGATCCGCTAAAGGCACCTGTTCAATATCACTCACATGAGTATGAACCTGCGAATGAGAATAGGCGGATGAAAAAGCCTCAAACCAAGCTGACTGATCTTCAATCGCATGAAGAGTAGCGCAGGGGTAATGTTGCAACAATGAAGCGATGGAATACCCATCCTTTGATCCAATATCAGCTATAAATTCAGGAGTAAACCGCATCAGCTCTAATCGATCTAATAAGCGATCAGCCACTTCATGATACAACGCTGACACTTGCTCATAAGATGACAAGTATCGACTCACTTGCTGAGAGTAAGCCAGATAATTAATCGGGGATTGTTTCATATTGATACAATTCAAAAAAGAAGCCAGCATATCATAAGGCTAGAAATAAAGGTAGAAATTAACCCAAGTCCTCTTCGCGCTCATAAATAGCCAATAACTCTGCTAAATTCTTACCCACTTGCGTAGGCGCTCCTTTCTGGTAGGTTGCGATATAACTTTCTAACACATAAGCATAATCTTCATGCTTTAAAAACGGAATGATTTGCTTTGCCCACATCACATGATCTTCGATGCGTGCAGATAAGCGTTGCACTAACACCGCAGCTAATAGCGCAGTCATTGAAGCCTTACGCGCAGGTGAGGCACCTTGATAACTTTGCATGCAAAATTGTAGAGAACGTCCTGTGTCCCAATCACGCCAACGAAAAAACAACTCTAAGCTATCACTAATCAAACCATCTTGAGAACGCTTCTTAGCCTTAGCATCAACTGCGTGCAACATATAAAATAAAACAGGAATAATCGCTTCAACATTTGCCCAAGAACAATTACCTGTAATCTGAGAACGTAGCGGAATTTGTGCAACCTCAAATAATCCTAATGCTTTCTTTAGATGCGCAACAATAGCCTCGATGGAGCACTTATTATAAACCACATCCACCACTAGCTCGACATTCAAACGTGATGGTCGATTCATATAATAAACAGCAACACTATCCTCCATGGTGATGTGCTCGCTACGATCACAAATTGCAAATAAATCACCGCATTTCACCAAAGTAAACGCATGGCCTTCCTGACTCACTGGAATCACCAAAGGATCTTGCTTTAACCACCCCTGTATCTCAGTAAAATGTGATGAGGCGTTCAATAAGTAATGATCGTACTTAGGCCACACTTGCGCTTGACTTAAAGCTTCGATAATACGATCAACATCTTTAAACCAAGGCGATAACGTTCGAGATACATACTGGTGACGAAACGTCTGCAAGGAATGCGCAATCAAAGCTAGACAAAACTCGAGATGAAACCCTTCAAAATCGACTTCGGTAAATACACCTTGCGTATCAACAATATCCACACTACCTAGCAACTCAAAGCGATGCCCTAATAATTTCGCATTCACATAATCATACACAAAAGATAATGAAGCTCCATGCTCAATCAACAAATCTTTATAATCCGTTTGACCTCTTAACAACGGGCGTGTTAATACGGGCTCACTGACAATGCTATAAGCATTAGCATCAGCACCGGCTGAAAGTAAGACTTTTAATATGGGTAAGTTATTATTAAAAACCGCCCAATGTAATGGTGTTCGACCCGTAAAATCATGTTGATTAATATCAGCCCCAGCTTCTAACAAGGCAGCTACTTTATCGACATCGTCAACAATGACCGCTTCTATTAAAGGTGTATAACCATACTCATCAAGATAACTCACCTCATCGGTCACCATCAGCATCTTTTTTACTGCTTCGACATCCCCATGAATAATGATTTGTGACAAGGTATAAGCCACCATTAACCTCCTGGTCTAGGTGTCGGTGATGAAGATGGTCCTGGCTGAATATCCAGCTGCTTTTGTAACTGCTGACCTAGGTGGATTTTCAGTTCTGGATCATTAGCTGCATTTTCAAGTTCTTTAATGGCTTCAGGATTATTAGCTGCGTCAGAACCCATTTTAGGTGGAACGCCTTCTTTCATATTTTGCATCAAAGGGTGCTGCTGAAGACCGTTAAACTG
>DMFG01000042.1:4364-9071 GCA_003450655.1 Coxiellaceae bacterium
CGCTCCAAACCTCGACGGCCATCATGACCTAATTCTGTAGATGTATTAAACTCTGCAGGATCAACACGATAGTCAGTGGTTTCCACCATATCAGTAATTAATAACAAATCCCCTCTGACAACCGTTTGCTGAGGCTTAACAGCGACAAATCTGATCCAACCATCGAGTTCAGCACGTATCGGTAACAACACGCCATCTTGACGCAAGGTCACCATCACCATTCCACGACGCAAACGGGCCCCTTCGGTAATATGCACATCAAGCACCTCGATTGACGAGCTATCTTCTACGAAAGCAGGGACGTGTATATGTTTAATCATGACTTTTTCTCAAAATACGGCGTCCAAATGGACTATCATTTTACATTATAGCCCACCAACCTTAAATAAATCTTAAAAAAACCTAAAACATAGGACAAAAATAATGATAAAACAATATCTTAGAGATATTCTTCACAACAAGTTAATCACAGCCACTAACAGTGGCACAAGGCAACAAATAAAATAAAAATATTGAAAGACCCGAGATTCAAACCAATACCATTTTTTCAATAAAACAATATGAGCACTTGGATTTTTTGAGCGCAAAAACTCATGTAACATTGAGTCAAATGGCATAAAAAAATTCTATCTCTTATTCAACGAAAATCTTGCTTTAGATATTTATTATCGGCACTTCCGAGACATCACCACACACACCAACGAAGGCATTAAGATGGTAAGCCCCTAGTAGAAACTGTTGCGTGCAAATTATGCATAGCAGACTTCTGTTGGCAGGCTTGCTGAACTGCCTGACAAGCTGGGGCTATGCCGCAAGACAGTGACTGCGACACCTGAAAAGCCAATGTCCTTCGCTGACTTGTTGACTTCCAGCTCTCACATTGATCAGGATTATCATCCACTAAGATCACTCGCTTCATGGTTGGATTATGGTTTAAAAACTGACGAGCAAATACACCTTTTAATTTTGGCATTTCCTGAAGATGAGCAACACACTCATTAATAATTAACTGCACATTCGTATTCATAAAAAACATTAAGGCATGCCTAGGTATTTGTTCAACTTCCCAAGGCGACTTATCATGACCATAGCAACTCATAATATCCATAAGATGCTGCATTAACTGACCAACTAGTTGTTTTCGATGTGTTGGTGCATGTACGACCTTACACCGCTCACGAAGTTGCCATATAACATCTGGCGATAAAGCATCACACTGATCTCGATCAAATTTTGACATTGAAGCCTTAATGGATAACAAAGGTTTTTTCAACAACTTATCTATTAAATGATACAAATACACAGGATCTGTTCGCGCCGTTAAAATACAAGCCGAATTTTTATCAACCAGGTCTTGCATACATTTAATTATATCCTCATTATAACTAGCTCTTCCTTGTGACGTGGAAAATAACGTTTCATCATAATCAAAACAATAAAAAATCCTATTAGAGTTTTTTGCTTTCTTGATGATGCCCTTTAAATCAACACACTCATCCCAAGCTACTTGAAAACAATGATGAAGTAACAGGCGTTGTGATGGCGTCAAAGTATCTGACGACAAAACGAAGTCCACTGATTGTCTTGTACTGTTTGCAGAAGTATTTCTAGTCTTATAGATATAATCAATAGAACAGTCCTCAAACATATTAATCAAGGAACATTGCTTCACTCGCTGCAACCGATCACGTAATGCTACCGATAGAGCATCCAACTCTGGAAAAGTACTTAACGCATTATAATACTTCTGTAATAACTTTGATGAACCACCCAAAATTCGAAAAGAAAGATTGACTGGATAACAAGCCTGCCGCAACTGACTCATCAGCTGAATAAAAAACAGTTCCGGATCCTCATGTACCTGAAAGACCTTTTCTAAAAGTTGGTGACTTATTGCAATTGTATAATTCATAATCTAATCATAGCCGGGGGTAAGATTTGATCCTTTAAAGATCTCACATAATTCTTCTTCATCTTCAGAATCAAAATCAGAGCCAGCTGAACAACATAATGAAGAAGTACATAAGATATCCTGAGTTCTTTCAGCTGGTTCTTCACTATTGGAAATCCCTAATACCCCATCACTCACACGAGCCACTCCCTTAGGTGAATCTTGTTGACAACCGCGGTTAACCAATGCAGTCCGATTATTATCTGATCCTGAATGAAAATGAATAGGAGAAAAATATAACCGACGCATAGAAGGTGACATATTACCTATTCCTTCAGAAGCTGTTTGATCACTGCTTCCTACTTTAAATAAGCATGGAGAAGATACCTCCAAAGTTTCAATCATACTGAATTTGCGTTTTACACCTCTTCCCAACTAATAGCCTATTTATCATGCGTGAAAATTGGTGGGGATTCTACACGATTAAAATTAAAGAAATCTTAAATCTAACAGTGACATATTGATAAAATGACCTGATTTCGAGTAAACGCTAACGAGATGTCTTTTGATTTTTCAATATTGGGAATCTTTAAAATATCATCCCCAATTATCATCCCCATGAGAATATTCAAAATATCATCCACAATTTCTGTGGACAGAAGTGTGGAAAACCATGGTGTAAACATTCTAAGTAATTCATTTTTCTAACAATACAACAGAATGGATCAAGAAACATCAAGTCCCTCATGGTGTACTCAAATCAAATTTATCAAGCATTATCTAAAAAATATCGTCGGGCAAAAGATAGTAAAATATTAATAATCCGCAAAGGGTATTATTCTCTACGATCACTCGAGCACCCCATTGAAAAATAGATATTGTTATGCCATTAACACCTTAACTACATCCATAAGCCTGATAAGAAACAACAATATCTGGTGAAAAACTATCTTTCAGAGAAGGTTATGTACATTATATCACCATATTGCTTGCTCATTTTATGTTAATCATTAGCAGTATCATCCTGAGATGATGACTCACTGCCTTGCGAATATTCCGACAGCACTTTATCGTCCTGCTGATCCGAAGTTGATTGATCTTTTAGTTCCGCCTTCTTCTCGGCCTTCTCCTCGGCCTTCTCCTCGGCCTTCTCCTCGGCCTCCTCAGCATTCTCCACCTGAGGACAATCATTTCGAGTAAACAACCCACTCTGCGAAATCTGTTTCATCCAGTAGGTATATGGGGTTGATTGCACGCTCGCAAAACGCATTGTATTCCCTAAACCTGGGTACTGATATTGCTTTGGAATATTATTTAACAGTGCCAATACATCTTGAATAGACGAACGGTCTTTCTCTGAAGTTGCAACCACTAACGCAGGATTAGGAATATCATTTAAAGCAGCAATCACACCATACTCTTGTGAATTTAATCGGTAAACTGCAGGATAGCCCACAACATCTACCTCACCCCGCTTCAGAGCAGCTTTAGCTTCATCAAATGAAGTAAAGAAAACTTGCTTATAACGATCAATTGTTCTATTGGTTTCTGTAGGCAATAAACCCACCTGTTGGAATAACATTTCCGGTATAGCTTGGCCACTTAATGTCCAAGAGACAACTCCGAGCGTCTTACCTTCTACACCTCGCACACTGACTATCGATGAATTCGTCGTTGTCACTAACAATGACGTATAGGTCACGCGACCTTGATCATTTTGAGCACGCGTCACTGCCGTCGCAATTGGCTCAAAAGGTAATCCCACTAATTGTATCTGATACAACAAAGGCACATCCGCATAAGCCAAATCAACCTCACCTGCCTGCATAGCACGTAAAAGCTCACACCCTGATGAATAATGCTTTAATATCACTTCCGAATTACGAGAGCTACTTAAATATGTTTGAATCTTTGGATATGACCAGAAACCTACACCATTCGCATAACCAATAACCACTGGCTTAGCGAAAGCGCCCAAAGACAACAAACACATACATAAGATAACTATCAAACGAAACATAACAATCCTTCTGTCATTCCAAGCAATACATACTAGTCATTCTAGACTATTTATTAATAGACTTAAAAACTGAGGTACTAAAGATAAATAAATCAATCTGTTAACACAAGCATCAAAACACCTTTAAGTGAAAACCAACTGATCATCTTTCATCTCTAAACTCATCTTAGAGCCCACAAGATAGGTACCTGACAAAATAGCTTCAGATAATGGGTTTTCAACCAAGGTTTGAATCGTACGTTGCAAAGGACGAGCACCATACACTGGATCAAAGCCCATATGAGCAATATATGCCACCGCCTGATCAGATATGGTTAAGATCATCGACTGATCAGCTAAACGCGCTATTAATGAGTCAAGTTGAACCTTAGCAATATCAACAATTTCTTGCTCACTGAGCTGATGAAAAACCACAGACTCGTCAATCCTATTCAAGAATTCAGGTCTAAAGGATTGTGTCACAACCTCCATGACGGCGGCTTTGATATCGGCATTACTATCACCATGAAGATCCTGAATAATGGATGACCCTAAGTTTGAAGTCATAACAATCATGGTCTGACGAAAATCAACGGTACGACCCTGACCGTCGGTTAAACGACCATCATCGAGAACTTGCAATAAAATATTAAAAACATCTGAATGTGCCTTTTCAACTTCGTCTAATAAAATTAATGAATAAGGACGACGACGAACAGCCTCCGTTAAATACCCCCCCTCCTCATAACCCACATAACCAGGAGGTGCACCAATTAAACGGGCCACTGAATGTTTTTCCATGAACTCAGACATATCA
>DMFG01000180.1 GCA_003450655.1 Coxiellaceae bacterium
TCTTTAATGGGTTGATCAATCGGTAGAGGTATATTAGTAAACAACTCGCCAAGAAAAAACCAAGAACCTTGTTCTCGATTCATGATCATAGTGTTTTTGCCCACCCAGCCAATACCGGCTTTACGTGCTAGTGCTCTTTCGAGTACTGGAGCGCTATCACAAAAAGCGCGGTAGCCATGTGATGCGACATGTTGTGTGATGCGTTGGGCCAACTTATCGAGACGTTTACGCAGTAATTTGTGATAGTCACGACCTAGAGCATAACGCGCGATGTAGGCGGTCTCTTGACCATCTTCAACCGCTTGCATATCGGTTTGCGCGCTTAAGTAATTCATACTAACAACAATGACACGTTGTACATCAGAGACTAATTGTTGTGGGTTGTTACGTAAACTTTCGTGACGAGTCATGTAATCCATGGTGCCGTGAAAGCCTTGTTCACACCAATGTCGGTAACGCTCACTGTCTAATTTTAAGTCAATATCGGCGACGCCAATGCGTTGAAAGCCAATTTCTTGCGCCCAACATTTGATGTCTTGGTGAAGTTGCGTAAAATCAACGTTTGGCATTTTTAAGCTCATCAGATGTATGGAAAGTTATGACCGCGCTTTATAACACTCAAGGTATTCGAGCCATGGAAGACGCACTGGTTTCACAGCAGTCGGTATCTATGGCGTCACTCATGCAACAAGCAGGCACAGCTGCTTGGCAGGTTTTAATCAAACACTGGCCACAATGCAGGACCATAGCGGTTTGTTGTGGTAAAGGCAATAATGGGGGAGATGGTTTTGTGTTAGCACGCTGTGCTCACGAGGCAGGGTGCTCTGTTATTGTACACGCCATGGCTGCCCCTGAAGCAATGACGGGTATTGCCCAAGAGGCGGCTTTAGCTTGCCAAGAGTCAGGGGTGGATATTCAACCTTACACGTCAGCATCAAAGTTAGATGCTGATGTTATTGTTGATGCTGTTTTAGGGATTGGATGTGATAGACCCTTATCGGAAGACTACTTAAGCATGGTGCATGCAATCAATCGATCATCATCACCGGTCTTGTCAATCGATATCCCAACGGGTTTAAATGCAGATATGGGCGCTGTTATGTCGGCTGCGGTAGAAGCACAGGTCACGGTCACCTTTTTAGCGAAGAAAAGTGGCTTAGTAACCGGTGCAGGCCCATCCCATGTAGGCGAGTTGATGGTTGAGCCACTCATATCGTTGAACTCACCCATTATGCCTTCTGCTCGCTTAATGGATGCACTATCGCTAGAAACAGCTTTGCCGCGTCGTCGTCGTGATACCCATAAAGGTGATTTTGGTCATGTGTTAGTCATCGGTGGTGATCATGGTATGGGGGGTGCAGTTCGAATGGCAGCCGAGGCTGCTATGCGTGTCGGAGCAGGGTTAGTAACAGTAGCGTCTAGGCCTGAGCATGTATCGATTGTCACAGGTGCTCGTCCCGAAATTATGTGCTGTTCCGTTGAGTCGGTGGATGACTTGCTTCCACTGATTGAGCGAGCCACTGTGATCGTGATTGGTCCAGGTTTAGGTCAATCAGACTGGTCAAAACCATTAATGGATCATGTTCAATCATCAGAAAAACCATTGGTGGTCGATGCTGATGGCCTTAATTTATTGGCTAATGAGCCGCATCATAATCAACGTTGGATTTTAACACCTCATCCAGGTGAGGCGGGTCGACTCTTGGAAATACCATCCGCTGCTGTGCAAGCCGATCGATTTGCTGCGATTCAAAACATTCAGCGTGCTTATGGTGGGGTAGTGGTCTTAAAGGGTGTTGGAACTATTATACAGTCTGCTTCAGAGCTGCCGGTCGTTTGTCCTGCAGGTAATCCAGGTATGGCCTCTGGAGGTATGGGTGATGTTTTGAGTGGTATCTTGGGTGGATTATTAGCACAAGGTTTGACGTTGGCTCAGGCTGCAGAGGTTGGTGTTATGGTGCACGCCATGGCAGCAGATTGTGCTGCAGAACAAGGTGGTGAGCGAGGTCTTCTTGCGAGTGATGTGCTTGATCAATTAAGAGCTTTGGTGAATCCCGATGCAAATTAAGGGCACTGTATTAGGTGAGTCAGCAATGATGGCTTTAGGCGCGACGTTAGCGGATCATCTGAGCGCGGGCGAGCATGTCTTTTTAAAAGGACCTTTGGGTGCAGGTAAGACGACGCTAGTGCGCGGATTTTTACGTGCTTTGGGTTATCAAGGTACGGTTAATAGCCCGACGTATGCCATGGTGGAAACGTATGAATTAGCACCTTATTGTTGTCACCATTTTGATGGTTATCGAATCCATGATGCCGATGAATGGTTAGATATGGGAATTGATGATTATGTGACACCACAGGCGGTGTGTTTAATTGAGTGGCCTGAAAGCGGACAATCTGTTTTGCCAGAGCCACGTTTGATCATTGACATTACTGTGCCCGTTACAGGTCAAGGTCGTGAAATTCTTATTCAGTGTTCGGATACGCCAATGGCAGGATGGGAAGAATTAGAGGCATGTTTAGTATGAAGGCATTGAAATACTGGGTTGCAGTTGGGTTAATACTGTGTGGTGTCATTTATAGTATGGTGTTTGCAAATACTCGCTCGTTGACAACCATATCGACGCATCAATTAACCAAAGAGTGGCGTATGGTGCTTGATTTTTCAGGTACGTCGCCGCTGAATTACCATACCTTCACACTAACGAATCCCGATCGATTAGTGATTGATTTAGCCAACACAAAAGCTTCAGTAAACTTAGCTACTTTGCATTGGGATAATACCCCTTTGAAACGATTACGTAGTGCTCGACATGGGCAAGATGGTTTACGACTAGTTCTTGATTTAAAAACACCGGTTACTTCAGCCATAAAGCAATCTACGCTAGGTCGTCAACAACAATTAACAGTTACGCTACAAGGTGCTTCTGTAGCAGCACTGTCTGCTCCTCGTGTTATTAAGCCGCCTCAGCCAGTTACCTCATCGGCAGTTCCTAAACGTTCGTCTGATATTATTGTGGTGATTGATCCGGGTCACGGAGGTAAAGATCCAGGAGCTACGGGTGTCAAAGGGACACATGAAAAAACCGTTGTGTTGTCAATTTCTAAAAAACTATACCGATTGATTAATCAGCAGCCAGGATTTAAAGCTTATTTAACACGCGATACTGATCGCTATTTAACGTTGCGCCAACGCTTGGCTATTGCTCGTCAACGAAAAGCGGATATGTTTGTTGCTATTCATGCGGATGCTTTTCGTAATAAGGCAGCAAAAGGTGCTTCTGTC
>DMFG01000055.1 GCA_003450655.1 Coxiellaceae bacterium
CACTTCATTAAAAGGCAAGCGCTTATGATGCATTTTTCGATAGATACTATATAGATGCTTTTCTCGACCCATCACCACACATGAAGGTAATCGCCCACTAGATAGACCATCTCGCAATGTCTGATCAATAAGAGTTAATACTTTTTTACGATTACCCCGCGCCCTCTCAACAGCGTGCTGAAGAATGTGGTAACGACGAGGGTGCAGCGCTGAAAATCCCAGCTCCTCTAACTCATTTGAAAACGTCCGCATACCTAAACGTTTTGCAATGGGTGCAAAGATCTCTAGTGTTTCTTTTGCAATACGTCGACGCTTCAATACTGGCAATGAACCTAAAGTACGCATATTGTGAAGCCGGTCTGCCAACTTAACAACAATAACACGGATATCTTTCGCCATGGCTAATACCATTTTACGAAAATTTTCCGCTTGAGCTTGAGCTTTACTCACAAATTCAATCTGTGTCAGCTTGCTGACACCGTCAACTAATTCAGCAACAGGCTGGCCAAATTGTTCTGCTAAGTCGGCCTTTGTGACATCAGTATCTTCTATCACATCATGCAGTAATGCTGCCATGATAGTTTGATAATCCATTTTAATTTCAGCAAGAATCAGGGCAACCGCTACAGGATGCGTGACATAAGCTTCACCTGTACGGCGTCGTTGGCCACGATGCGCAGACGAAGAAACCTCATAGGCACGATGAATCTGCTCTATTTGAGTTTCATCTAAGTAATCAAGTTTTTTACGTAACTTCTTATACTGACGCAACACCATCTCCTATGAAAACAAGGCAACCCCTGCTTAACATCATTGTACATCAATTATAACATTGAGATAGCGCTCTTGAGCTAATGGCAGCTCAATTAGTTAATGATAACGTCTTCTTCAATTGGATCAGTACGAGTTTTAGTGATATCAAAACCTTCTGCGATTTCACGCAAAGCCAATACCGTTGGCTTATCATTTTCAACAGGAACTTGAGGATCTGCAGCGCCAGATTCAATGAGGTGAGCTCGTTTAGCGGACTTCAAAACAAGATCAAAGCGGTTAGTAACATTTTTAAGACAATCATCAACAGTAACGCGAGCCATATCAAACCTCTGTTTTATAATAAATTTTTAATATATTTGAGCTCAATCGCTCGAATCAGGATGGCCATTTTAGTGCTTTTCTAGCAATTCTTCCAGTAAAGATGATAATTTCCTATCCTGCTGTGCAGTTTTTAACCTATTAGATTGGATAATATGCTGCGCTTGTTCGACTAACACCTCAAAATCATCATTCATCAATAAATAATCAAACTCATAATAATGAGCCATCTCACTTTGAGCCTTACTCATACGCCGAGCAATCACATCAGCAGAATCCTCATTACGACCTTGCAGTCGTTGCTGCAATATAGCTAATGATGGTGGAATAATAAATACTGTGACCACCTGAGGAAACAACTGCTTCACCTGGCGGGCACCCTGCCAGTCAATTTCTAAAATAATATCCACGCCTTTTTCAAGCTGCTCAATCACCCACTCATGGGATGTCCCATATCGATAGCCAAAAACCTCTGCATGCTCTAGAAATGCATTATCATCAACCATCGCCTGAAAATCTGCCTCTGTCTTAAAGAAGTAATCCACACCCTCTTGATCATTCGGGCGTGGCGGGCGAGTGGTACATGAAATAGAGACATTAATACCAGAATCACGTTCCAGCAAAGCTCGAACAAGGCGAGTTTTTCCACCACCGGATGGTGCCGCAATCACATATAACGTACCTTGACTATTCAATATTCTGCACCTGTTCTCTAATCTGTTCTAAAGCAACCTTAATATCCAGTGCTGCTTGTGTAATTCGTAAATCTACTGATTTGCTCGCAATTGTATTAGCTTCTCGATTCAATTCTTGCATGAGAAAATCCAAACGTCTTCCCACAACCCCACCTTCTGCAACAATCCGGCCACACTCAGACACATGAGCTTTCAAACGCTGCAACTCTTCAGCAATATCAATTTTTTGTGCAAACCACACCAATTCTTGTTCTAAGCGCTCAGTATCTACTTTTGCTTCTAGTATTTCAAACTGAGCTAACATACGCTGCTTATAATTGGACAATAGTTCAGGCAACTGCGCCTCAATCACCTCAAGCTGCTGCCTAATATCACTCAGCCTCTCTCCGATAAAAGTTGCAGTTCCCTCACCTTCACGAGCTCTAACCGTCACAATTTTCTCCAAACAAGATTGCAAGCTCGATTTAAAACTCTCTTCTAACCCATCAATAGAACGCTTTACCGCTTGAACAACTCCTCGGTACTGAATGACATCAAAGACCGACAAAGAAGCTTGCGGGAAACGATCTGAGACTTGAGCTATCACATGCTCTAATTGTGCCAACATCGCCTCATTACATTGTAGCTCTGCTGACTGCTCGCCTGAAGACTGAAACTTAATCGACACGTCAACCTTTCCACGATGCAAGTAAGCTTTAACTCGCTCTCTAACGACCTCATCCCACTCGCGAAACAACTCAGGCAGGTGTATATTCAAATCAAGATATCGATGATTCACCGTACGAATTTCCCAGGTTAGCTGACCTTCAGGAAAATCGAATACATGGCTCGCATAAGCCGTCATACTATGTAACATACTGCTCTTACCTCACTTCACATGACTCATTGATTGCATGAATTATTCAGCACTGTCGCAATAAGAGACAAAACCTGCTATAAAACGAACAGCTCAAAGAAAAATGAACAACCCTATGCGCCACGCATGTTAACTGCACGCGAGAGTAGGCGCAAGCCAACCCAAAGGAACCACACCTATGAGACCCAGCCATCGCCCCCAGAATGCATTACGATCCATTGAATTTAAACGACAATTCACACAACACGCAGAAGGCTCCGTCTTAGTGTCCTTTGGAAACACCCAAGTACTGTGTACCGCATCGGTGGAAGATCGTGTTCCTCCGTTTCTTAGAGACAGCAAACAAGGATGGATCACCGCAGAATATGGCATGCTCCCTCGCTCTACACATAGTCGTATGTCACGAGAAGCTGCTCGCGGCAAACAACAAGGGCGCACCATCGAAATTCAACGACTCATTGGCCGCTCATTACGGGCAGCTGTTGACTTATCCGCACTAGGGCAACACACCATCACCATCGACTGCGATGTTATCCAAGCTGATGGTGGCACTCGAACAGCCGCTATATCCGGTGCTTGTGTCGCTTTGATTGACGCACTCAACCACATGGTTGCTAAAGGTATGATTGCTCAATCCCCTCTTAAGCATCATATTGCAGCCATTTCAGTTGGCATCTATAAAAATACTCCCGTTCTCGACTTAGACTATGCAGAAGACAGTGACTGTGAAACCGACATGAACATAGTCATGACAGACACAGGCGAATTCATTGAAATTCAAGGCACCGCTGAAGGTAAACCTTTTAACAACCAAGAGTTACAAAGCCTACTACAACTGGCCGAGCAAGGTATTACTGAAATCATTACACTGCAAAAACAAGCACTCAGCCACGCAAATACCAACCAGTCAACGACTACAGTGTAAAACCATAGTCAATCACTAAGGGCGCATGATCTGAAAAACGTTGATTTTTATAGATTGATGCGCCTTCTACCGTGTCCTGTAAGTTTGGTGTCACCATCTGATAGTCAATCCGCCAACCCACATTATTCGCCCATGCTTGACCGCGATTCGACCACCAAGTGTATTCATGGGGTGCTTGATTGACCTGACGAAAAGCATCCACCCAACCTTGCTTGACCAATAAATCATCTAACCAAGCACGCTCCTCCGGCAAACAGCCTGAATTTTTTTGGTTAGACTTAAAATTCTTGATATCGATTTCCTTATGAACAATATTCCAGTCACCACACACAATAAAATGCCGACCCGAGTTCAATTGCTCTTGTAAAATAGCCTCATAACGCGCCATAAAATCGATCTTCTTCGCTTGTCGCTCATCGCCACTGCTGCCTGATGGTAAATACAAAGACACAACACTTAAATCATCAACATCCACTTGCAAGTAGCGCCCTTCAGTATCAGCACATTCAAAACCCAAACCTTCCTGAACATGGTCAGGCTGATATTTTGAATAAACACCCACTCCGCTATACCCTTTTTTTTCAGCATCAGAAAAGTGACAGTGATAACCCGCTGGACGAAAAACCTCTCCCTCTAAGATCGCCATTTGTGCCTTAGTTTCTTGCACACAGACAAAGTCAGCATCTTGCTCCGCCAACCATTCAAAACAGCCTTTACGAGCTGCTGCACGAATGCCGTTCATATTTAATGAAATCACTTTCATAGATCTTCTCCAATGAATTAATTGATGCCAGAAAGCTACTGGTATTCGCGCTATGATTCAAGTTTTGCGAGCATCTCTGGATTCTCAAGCCATTCCTCCCACCGCAACAGTCCTTGACGACACCCTAACGATATGAATAAATAGGCCGATCTTATTTGAGCTTATCACCTACATGCACATTCTTATTATCAAAACCTCTTCACTAGGTGACATTATCCATACATTTCCCGCCATCTGCGATGCCCACCAAGCTATTCCCAATCTTCGCATTGATTGGCTCATAGAAGAGCAGTTCATGCCAATGGTTGAAAACCATCCCTGTGTCCACCGCGCCATAGCCTGTCATTGGCGCCACTTCAACGGGAACCCTCTCACCTATTGGAAATCACCCGAATGGACAATATTAAAAAAGGATCTTCGCAATACCCACTATGACGCCATTATTGACCTACAGGGATTATTAAAAAGTGCATTACTGGTCAAACTCTGTCGCTCTAAGGTGACTCATGGCTACAGTTGGCGAAGTGCTCGTGAGCCACTCTCCAGTTTGTTTTACCGCCACTGTCACAGCATCAGCCGACAACAAAATGCCATTCTGCGCTCTAGGCAGTTACTCGCCCAAGCTTTAAATTACGCCTGCCCAAAAACAACCCCTCATTACAATTGGAACAATAAACATAACTCGACGACTACTCAGCATATTCTACTATTAACAAATACCACTTGGATCACCAAATACTGGCCACGACCTCGCTGGATCACACTAGGTCTTGCTCTAGTCAAACACGGTTACATTCCAACCTTGACCTGGGGCACACCGATAGAGAAAGCCTTTGTTGATGAATTGTCGAAAGAGATACCAGGTTCACACGTACTCCCTAAAACCAATATGGCAGATCTACACACTTTCATTACCCATGCTAGTGGCTTTGTCGGTGTTGATACCGGTTTAACTCACTTAGCAACGGCACTCAGCTGCCCTGGAGTCTGCTTGATGGGAGCAACAGACCCTAACCTGACAGGACCACTTGGCCAACACACGTACATACAATTCAAACAACTGGCCTGCTCACCTTGCAAACAGCGACAATGCCAACATAAAGATTACGCCCCTAAGGTTACACCTTGCATGTTAGCCATCACACCTGAACAAGCCTTAGCACAACTGATGGAGCAAATAGAAAACAAACAACACCAATAAACCACATACATTAACTTGAAAGGAAAAACCCTATTCCGTACTATTTTCACGATCAACAGGAAGGATTCAATATGACGCTCGCACACTCCATTGCCAAAATCTTACTGGAAATAAAAGCCGTTCAATTCAATATCGACAACCCATTCCAATACACCTCGGGTTTACAGTCACCTATCTATTGCGACAACCGACTTGTGATTTCCCACCCCAAAGCACGCAACACCATCATTGATGGATTTCTATCGCTTATTCAAACACAAGCCTTACCTACAGAGCTTATCGCTGGAACTGCAACTGCAGGCATTCCCCATGCAGCATGGATTGCCGACCGACTACAACAACCGATGGTTTATATACGAGGAAAAGCGAAAGCACACGGCAAAAATAACCAAATTGAAGGACATTATAAAA
Source organism: Coxiellaceae bacterium (assembly GCA_003450655.1). Taxonomy (GTDB): domain Bacteria; phylum Pseudomonadota; class Gammaproteobacteria; order Coxiellales; family Coxiellaceae; genus UBA9148. The sequence goes on from DMFG01000055.1 coordinate 5,944, forward strand.
CAGGACAACAAGCCTTAGTCATCGAAGATTTAATTAGCACAGGAAACAGCGCCATCTCAGCTTGTCAGGCGCTTAAAGCACAAGGCGTGATTTCACAGCATTGTCTCGCTATTTTTAATTATCAATTAAATGCCAGCCAACAGGCTTTCCAAGAAGCTGATATAAAGCTACATACACTGACCACGCTAGATACCTTGCTGGATGCAGCCATTCAACAAGGCCAGCTCACAGAGAAACAACGTAATGAAGTGTACTGCTGGAGAAATAATCCAAAAGCATGGATACCTTCTATTCAAAAAGCAGCTTCTTCAACCTAACCCTTACGTTCAACAACACAGCTTATCAAAACTTACGCTTCGATCGTTATCTATAGCTTGCGCTAAGTTTAAGATGATGCAATACACTCCATTGAAGTATTGTCAGACCCTTGTGATTTATCATTCTAGCTGAGTGTCCAATAAAAAACTTTGAACCGCAAAGGGCACCCATCTTCAGGCGATCTCATCACACCTTCCAATACCGTACCCTTTACAATAAATACTACTTAATTTTTTGATTATTATTTCAGTCAGCCTTTTATGATGGATCGATAGGATTTAATTAAATTATCATTAGGTTCATGATAAGAAAAACTACCACGACCCGTCTGATTAAGTAGTTGGTGTTTAATTTGGCTAGCTTGTGACTCTGAAACAACGCTCTTATTAATCAAAACCAAATAATCTGGCAACCAATGAAATGCCATAATCACACGGTATTTCTTAAGCTCACTTGGGCTCACAATGTAATTATTAACAAAAGCTGCACTAGCCTCATTAGCCTCAAAGTCAGCCAGTTCTTTTTTATGTGATGGACTGTTGAGCAAGGTAATATTATTGTCCTTAAAAAATCTACCAAGTACATACTGAGGATAGATTGACGTTGAAAAAGAGACTTTGGTTGATGCTAGTATTGTAGAGTCAGCAAGATCTGCCAATGAATAAAAATTTGAATCTTTCTTGACGATAAGGTATGAACTATAACCATCGTTATTACCTATCGAGCTATCTGAGATTTGAGCAACCACTTGATACGAACTCTGGAGATCGTCAAAGTAACTTAGCGTCTGAAAAGGAACCAAAGCAACCGTCCAGTTTTTTTCTGGTTGTTTAGCCTTAAATTTATAGGCACACAAAGGTGCCTGTTGAGTGACCTGACTAGTATCGTGTGCTATCTCTAACATATAGGGTGGTGCATTTTTCATAGCTGATGATGAATCATCGCACGCTTGAAAAAAATATCCCGCTACCGACGCTGCATAACTTGATACAGAACATCCCAACAAAAACATGACCGTTAAAATAATTTTTTTCATACAACCCAGCCCTTTGTAAATTTTTCAAATTGTATGATCAAGATAATTCAATAACTTCTTTAAATCAACGCTGCGGTTAACACGAAGAAATATTAATTATTTGATGAATGCACTTAAGTTTAACGATGCGATGAAGTTTCTTGTTGTACCAGATATGGGGTATGATAAATCTCCTAAAGCAATAAAATCAGCCTATGTCATCAGAAAAAAACTCTCAATATCCGAATCTATTAGATCTGATCGGTAATACCCCGATGATCAGACTTGAAAAGATGTGCACTAATCCGAATGTTACCTTATTGGGAAAACTGGAATGTTATAACCCAACTTTTAGTATCAAAGATAGAATGGTCGCCTACATCTTTGAGCAGGCGATAAAAGCCAATAAGATTTCCCCCAAGACTACGGTTGTAGAGGCCTCTTCGGGGAATACAGCGTCCTCGGTTGCAATGCTTGCTGCTAGACACGATCTTAAGTCAATTATTACTACCCCAGACACAACAAGCATCGAGAAAATACAACTGGCCAAGCTCTACGGTGCAACTGTTATCCTTTGCCCGCATGATGCTTCATCAGAATCCCCCGACCACTACACAAATAAAGCAATCTCAATCGCAGAAACAATACCGAATAGCTTTATTCTCGATCAATACAATAATCCGCTTAATATCGAAGCGCATTACAATTCCACAGCGCAAGAGATTCTAAATCAAACGCATAATAACGTCGATTTTATTATTGGGTGTGCAAGCACCGGTGGTACAATGTCTGGTATTGGTAGGCATGTTAAGGCAAGCTCACCTGCAACACAGATCATTATTGCTGA
>DMFG01000085.1:0-288 GCA_003450655.1 Coxiellaceae bacterium
AAAATTCTCTGCTTGTGGACTTAACTGCGAATTTAAGTGATCCATATCACCACCCAAACATTTGGAAAGCACCACCATCATAAAAAAAGCAGGAACAAAGAAAATTAATTTATACTGATCGATGGCAGATACTATTCTTTGATAAATGGGCATTACATATTGGTCAGCCCATAAAAGACTGGCAGAAGAATACTTGAAAACAGGAGCAGTCAGATAGAACAACACACTCGCAATAGGGTAAACACCTAATTCTTCTAGTAAAGTGACCTCACCTAAATTCATAAATGG
>DMFG01000085.1:706-7798 GCA_003450655.1 Coxiellaceae bacterium
AATTTTGTCTCTCCCCAAGCAGCAAGATACATATACCTGCCACGAGTCACATCAACGTATTGTGAAAATTCAAACGACTCTATGCACACATGCGTTAAATTCGTCCAAGGTGACAAATTAAACGGTGCTGTATGATTAAAACACAAAGTAGGCTGAACACTATGATTAATTTGGGGTAATTGACGCATCCAGCCTAGCGCGACTGCCAATAGATCACGATGATCAGCGTCATCGATTAACTCGCTTAAATAAACTTCTATACCACCACCTTTTGTTGTGGAAGATAACCAAAGTGCCGTAACAGGAATGAATAAGAGCAAAGAACCCACAATAGCCGTAGATGCTGACTTTTCGATAACTGGAAATATTTTCCCTCGAGCTTGCTGCTGAATATCAATTGAGCCTTTCATGAAATAGCTCATTAAAAAATAACCTGCATCCATAACTTTGAGCATTGAATACATCCATAAAACTGACATCCAGCAAATACTAGCAGGCAATAAGTTATTTATGACTTTTAATGAAGACAAATCAGGAAAAAAACGATATACCCAACCCCAAAATGAACCCGGCGCATCAGGAGGAGCATCATTTAAGATCGTAGTAAAGTTTGAAGGGTAATTGGCCCAAGGATAACTAAAAACAACACACAACAAGACTGGAAAAGCGAACAGTAATGTTGCCATAATTCTTAAAAAATGACTTCTGCGATAAGACAACCATTCGTCTTGATACACCTCTCTCTGAGAGGGATTATTGATTAAATTATTCCAATGATATCGTGTGTACCAATTTCGGCTACTAGACATCAAATAGCCCAGAGTCGATAAAACATTTCCATAGGACTGGTCGGCTTGGTTAATACCCTCTAACTCACTCTGACGCTGCGGCGATACCAGCGATAGCGGCAGTCTTTTTAAACACATCCCCCAATACGTATTATCATCGACCTTCTCTAGATCCAGCCACTGCCCATATAAAAACTCTTCGAAGCCAGAAACGATTTGCCATATTAGTGAGGGCAAGACACCGGTACACCAACTAGCCCTCAAATCAATAAACGACAAGATTTCTAAATGATGATAATTGTCGCGTAACTCATTCCAATCAGCAGCCAAATAATCAGAGGGTTTATTGAATACTTTCCACAAGTGATAACCAACGTAACCACCGGACAATGAATATAGAACCAGCTGCCAAAGCATCTCATTAGAAAGACGCCCACCTATCGCATGATGTAAGTCAGCATTGAGTGGTAGATCACTCGCATTCGAGGGGGCTTCATCATCAGATGCAGGTAATCGAGCATAAGGCAGATCCTCGTCACGCCCACTGTTCTCAATATCTGACATATTTTCCTTCACTCAAACTTAATTTGTGCCAAATATTATCAAATATTTAACCTTCAGTACCTTATATAAGTCTTATATAGCGCTCCTAAATCAGATTGGAAAGCACAACACCTACTCGAATAATATAATAAAAACAATACAAAACCGTCACTTGCATGCGATTCATGCACAGCCTATGATATGTCTCATATAAAATATGGCCCCAAGGATGAAAATGGCAAACACTAACACAATCGTCATCTGTGCAGCAATGAGAACACCTATAGGACACTATTTAGGCGGTCTCCAAGCTGTACCTGCGCCACAACTGGGTGGATACGCCATTCAAGCAGCGATAAGTGCTGGCCAAATTAATCCACATCTCATTGATCAAGTCATCATGGGCTGTGTTTTAACTGCAGGACAACGACAAGCACCTGCAAGACAAGCCGCTTTTCACGCTGGTCTCTCTGACAATATCCCTTGCACAACCATCAATAAAATGTGCGGCTCAGGATTAGCCAGCATCATGCAAGCTCATGATCACTTAGCCTGCGAACGGAACACAGTGGTCGTCGCTGGAGGGATGGAAAACATGTCACAAGCACCCTACCTATCACCAGCCACACGCCAAGGCGCACGCCTAGGCACTACAATGCTGCTAGATCACTTAATGCATGACGGCCTGGAAGATGCCTATAACGAACACCAACCCATGGGGCATTTCGCAGAAACGTGCGCGAGTGAATTTAATCTCTCCCGAGAAACACAAGATACCTATACGATTGAATCCATTCGACGAGCACAGCACGCAACTGACAGCCAGCTTTTTAGCAATGAAATAACCCCTATAAAGATCCAACAACGACGTAAAACTCTCGACATTATTCATGATGAAGGATTACAACACGTGAATCTTGAAAAGATAACATCACTCAAACCTGCCTTCCGCCACGAAGGTACTGTCACCGCCGCTAATGCCAGTAATTTATCCGATGGAGCTGCTGCTGTAGTGATGATGCGTGAGCCCACCGCTTTAGATCATGGTCATACACCTTTAGCCTATATACGAGCAATCACTACACAAGCCCAAGCACCCGAGCAATTCACCACAGCGCCTATTGGCGCGATTCAACAATTACTCGACCAACTTAACTGGACTATAGATTCTGTGGATTGTTTTGAAATTAACGAAGCCTTTGCTGTTGTCCCTCTAGCAGCCATGCAAGCCTTAAATATCCCGCGAGATAAAGTTAATGTACATGGTGGCGCTTGCGTACTAGGACATCCCATCGGAGCTAGCGGCACGCGCATTGTGACAACACTGATACATGCGCTACACGCACGAAAACAACGTCGCGGCATTGCAACAGCTTGTATTGGCGGCGGTGAAGCAATCGCCATTGCTATTGAAACCCCTTAAATTGAGACAATTATGAAAATACTATCTTCTAAAATTAGTACTAAAGATAAAGACTACCAAACAAATGCTGCATCAATGCAACAACTCGTTAATACCTTTCACGAGCATACCGCTATTCTACAAAAAGGTTCGAGCGATCAAGCCAAACAACGCCAGCATGACAAAGGCAAGCTATTAGTCAGAGAACGCATCGATACCATCATCGACACGAATTCTGACTTTTTAGAGATTGGGTTATTTGCAGGTAATGAAATGTATGATGATTACATACCTGCCGGCGGCGTGGTAACTGGCATTGGCATGATTGAGCAAACCCCGTGCATGATTACTGCTAACGACCCAACTGTCAAAGGTGGCAGCTATTTCCCTATCACTGTCAAAAAACACTTACGTGCACAAGCTATCGCACAAGCCATGCGATTACCCTGTGTCTATTTAGTGGATTCAGGCGGTGCTTTTTTACCTAAGCAAGATGAAGTATTTCCTGACAAAGAGGATTTTGGCAGAATATTTTTTAATCAAGCCAGACTATCAGCCGATAATATCCCTCAGATTTCAGTTGTCATGGGCTCATGCACTGCGGGTGGAGCTTATATCCCTGCTATGGCAGATATTAGTATCATCGTGAAACAACAAGGTACTATTTTTCTCGGCGGCCCCCCTTTAGTGAAAGCAGCAACAGGAGAAGTCGTCAGCGCGGAAAATCTAGGTGGTGCCGATGTTCATTGCCGACAGTCCGGTGTTGCTGACTATTATGCCGATAATGACGAACAGGCGTTATCATTAGCAAGGATGTGTGTGAGAAACCTAAATCTCCCCCCACTGACTCACAAACCTACGAGCACACCACCGCTTCACCCTGAAGAGGAACTACTTGGCCTAATCCCAACCGATCCTCGTATGCCGATTGAAATGCGAGAAATTATAGCAAGGTTAGTCGATGCCTCTGAGTTTGATGAATTCAAACAACTCTTTGGCACTACATTGATTTGTGGCTTTGCACGAATAGATAACCACCTTATTGGTATCGTAGCCAATAATGGGATTCTTTTTTCTGACTCTGCGTTAAAAGGGACACAGTTTATTCAATTATGTAACAAACGCAAAATACCCTTATTGTTTTTACAAAACACCAACGGCTTTATGGTCGGCAAAGCTTCTGAATCAGAAGGTATTGCAAAACATGGCGCTAAAATGGTTACAGCCGTTGCCTGTAGCGAAGTACCCAAGTTTACCATTATTGTGGGTGGCAGTTATGGCGCTGGAAACTATGCGATGTGTGGTCGCGCCTATGACCCAATGCTCTTGCTCAGCTGGCCCAATGCGCGTATTTCTGTAATGGGTGGCGAGCAAGCTGCTAATGTACTGGCTGATGTTAAACAAGCTCAATGTGAGCGGCAGGGACAACAATGGAACCCACAACATCGAGATAGGTTCATGCAATCCATCCGCGAACAATACCAACAACAAGGAAACGCGTGGTACGCAAGTGCGCGATTATGGGATGATGGCATGATTGATCCATGCGATACGCGAAGAGTCTTAAGCATAGCGCTCAGTATCGTCAGCCAACACCCGATCAAAGAGACGAATTACGGTATTTTCAGAATGTAATCAGATAACAAACTCATAAACCTTATGTTATTTATAGGCGTAAGGTTTTTTTTGTGCACAAAAATAGCGGCAATCACTCATATCAACGCCAAAAAGACAGACCTAAATACGCAACAGAACGATAACTTAACACAGAAAGATAAGGTGAATTCTAGCCTTAAAATAGAAATTGATTTAAATCGGAGGAAGCAATAAATGTGATAGATTACTATATTGCTTTAAGACTATGTTTATTAGTAGCTTATCACTATTTCCAAGCACACCTACAAGACAATAAATTAACATAAGCTTAAAAATCTGAGTGAATAATAACACGAGATAAACAAAAGTCAACGGGTGTTCTAAAGAATCACTACCCGTAAAATTATATCGGAGAGCAATAAAATTTGACGCTACATGACTGCGCGAACTGCCCCGCCAAACATAATGATCGCGCCTGTTTTAACGCATCATTTCGCTGAACAGCCTCAGCATGAAACACTTGATGCGTCTGCAGATTCTTCACAGAACAATCAAAGCCTGACGAAGCACTGATACTAGCTCCTGGAGAGCTACCACCCATTGAATAGACCTCACGCTGAGGAGGAGCCACAGCATGTGACGAAGAAGAAACACAACTTACTAAGAGACTAGCAATGCTAACGGTAATAACAACCTTAGCCAAACCATAAAACAACACCCAACTCTCTCCTCTCTTGACATATCTTGCGTGAAACTTTAGCTTACCCTCCTTTGAAAGATAAAAATCTAACCTATAAGGCCTAGCATTTGGCTACGCATCTTACACCTATGAAGACATCATTCACAACACAGTTACCCTCCACTCCACTGACAACACCAGCGGACCTGTGTAAAAAACTGCCTTGCCCTGAACACCTCCAAGTACAAATCCAACAACAGCGGCATGCAATCAATGGCATATTGGATGGACATGACGATAGGCTACTGGTCGTACTAGGACCCTGCTCTATTCATGACATATCCTCAGCACTACAATATGCCAAGCACCTCTCTGAAGTTAGCCATATATTCAGTCAAGAGCTCCTATTAATCATGCGCGTTTACTTGGAAAAACCTCGCACCACTAACGCTTGGAAAGGTTTTATCAATGACCCAGAACTTAACGGGCAGTGCAACATTAATCAAGGTTACCACCAATCGCGAGAACTCTTACTGCAGATACAATCATTCAATATAGCATGCGGCACAGAGTTTCTTAATCTGACAACACCTCTCTATCTGGGTGACCTCATTAGCTGGTCTGCCATTGGCGCAAGAACGATCAACAGCCCACTACACAGAGAATTAGCCTCAGACTTACCAACCCCCGTTGGACTTAAGAACGACATCAGTGGAAACATTAGCTCTGCGACGGATGCCATGCTCACTATTAGCCATAGCCAAACTATGATATCCACCAATGAACATGGACAATCCATCATTAAAACCACCCCAGGTAATCCTTACGGACATATTATCCTACGCGGAAGCTGGCAATCGACCAATTATCAAACCCCATACATCAATGAAACACAGCAACTATTAGGCCAACACAACCTTCCTTTAACACGCATTATGATCGACTGCAGCCACGGCAACAGCCAAAAAGATCACACTCAACAAATCAATGTAGCAAAAGATGTCTGCCATACCATCAGCCAAGGGTGCTCATCTATCACTGGTATCATGCTTGAAAGTCACTTGAAAGCAGGAAGGCAATCACAACACATGCCAACTCTCACCTACGGCCAGAGTATAACTGATGCCTGCATTGACTGGGAAACCACCGTCAACGTACTACAACAATGCCAAGCAGCTGTTATCGCTAGACGACAACATAATCTTTACCGTACACCTGAGTATCCAGCCGCTAACACTTAAGTCAGAATACGTTATATGCTATATTACAGACCAATCTGTTATGGAAAGGAGCAACATGACTAACATACCTCAACCGTTTTTCTTTACTACTTATGCAAGAACTTTGATTAGCGATTGGCAACCCGTCAAGCGGTGGATTCAAGAACACACCGTGTCAGCCCTAAAAGAACAACACCAACAACCTCCAGAATCAACAGCCGAATTAATCAGCGAAGCTCAATTAGATGAAATTACCAGCGGCCCTTACCACCCCTTCTTAAAGAATACCTATATAGCTTACGCTAAGCTTGTCTATGCACGACAACAATACCGCATGTTTTCCGATGACACCTTCAAAGAATTTGCTGCAAGCCATGAAAACAAGCTCACAGATAAAGAAATGGAAACCCTCTCTAACTTTAACTTTACTGAACTCCAAAAAGATCTCACCGCCTTATTTAAAGATAGTCATGAGTCTTGGGACACAGTTATACGACAATGGCAACAAGCTATCATCCAACCACTCATGCAGCACCAGCTCACAGAGCGGGAGATAGAAGAGTTCACTGCATTTGATCCACTCAACGAGATACTCAATCGATTTAACGATCTCAACCTTGATACACCAAAATATAAAAAGAAGGCAATGAATTTTTCAGAGTACCTAAAACTGAAAACTTTTTTACTGCTATATAGCGCACTCAGTCGGCAACATATCCCCCATACTCAAACTGACTTAACAGCGGCAATCAAACCATTAAAATCACTATTTTCCCAAATACAACAGCAAGACAAAGAGCTGCACCAGCAACAAGCCAGCGAATATGAAGCTATCGTAAAGCCCCTAGATTTCATTAAGATGGT
>DMFG01000030.1 GCA_003450655.1 Coxiellaceae bacterium
CCATTTGCACAAGACCCCATAGAAATCACCCAGCGTGGCTCCGCCATTTGATCATAGACACGACGCAATGCTGGGGCCATTTTATTCACTAACGTGCCAGAAACAATCATAACATCGGATTGACGAGGGCTAGGACGCGGAATAACGCCAAAACGATCCATATCATAACGTGACATCCAAGCATGCATCATTTCAACCGCACAACAGGCCAAACCAAAAGTCATTGGCCACAAAGACCCTGCTCGCGCCCAATTAATCAGCGCTTCTGACGAAGCTAAAATAAAACCTTGGTGATTTTCTTTCTGTAAATCCATTAGTTACCAACCCAGTTAACGGTGCTTATTGCCACTCTAATGCACCTTGCTTCCACTCATAGACAAAACCAATCAGCAATACCGCCAAAAAAAAGATGGCCGCCCAAAAACCAGGACCAGACAAATGACGAATCACCTTTGCCCACGGAAATAAGAAAGCCGTTTCTAAATCAAACAAGATAAATAGGATAGCCACTAAATAATAGCGAACATCAAACGGTAATCGTTGAGTTTCCAGAGGATCAAAACCACATTCATAAGGACCATCTTTAGCGACAGAGGGTAATCGCTTACCAAACACCTTACCTGAAGTCAGGGCGACAACACCCAATGCGATGGAAAACGCCATAAAAATTAAGACACTTAAATAAGCCACTAACATGCTATTCCCCGAATCCGTTACATCCCTTTAACGATTTAGTTGTTAACCTACCTGGCTAACGCTTGACTTGCAAGATGGTGCCGAAGGTCGGACTCGAACCGACACGGCCATACGGCCACAGCCCCCTCAAGGCTGCGCGTCTACCAATTTCACCACTTCGGCATAATTCTTACAGGTCCCCCATTTAACTTTATCGATCTAAGACGCATCACCTTCAGGCGAGGCTGGTATCGCAGGCATTGTCACAGCAGTATTAGATACGCCCTGCTGACGTTTAGACTGGACAGAAGCTAAATGACCTAGACTAATACTGGTCACATAAAAAATAAAAGCCAAGATACAAGTCAATTTAACTAAAAATGGCAATGACCCTTCACTACCAAACATAGTATTAGAAGCACCGCTACCAAAAGCTGCACCAACATCAGCACCCTTACCGTGTTGCAATAACACCATAACCACAATAAAGACACACACTAAAACATGAATTAAGAGCAAGATTGATTGCATAACGCACCTATTTTTAAAAATTCTTCAGCATCTAAAGATGCTCCCCCTACTAACGCCCCATCAATATCAGGCATCTCAAATAAACCTGCAGCATTTGACGCTTTAACACTTCCGCCATAAATAATACGAACGGAACCAGCTAACCCTGCATCATAATTCACCAAGAGCTGCCGGATATCATGATGCACCGCCTGTGCTTGCTCGGGTGTTGCATGGCGGCCAGTACCTATGGCCCACACGGGCTCATAAGCTACCACCAAGTGAGATAAAATGCCAGGATTTACAAGACTCTCTATAACTGGCATCAACTGTTCGTTAATAGTTTGCACAGCTAAGCCAGCCTCACGTTGCTCTAGCGTTTCACCAACGCAAATAATTGGCTTCAAACCGACCTTTAGAGCCTGGGCAAGCTTCTCAACCACAACCGTATTCGTTTCACCAAACAATGATCGTCGCTCAGAATGTCCAATTAATACATATTCACAACCTTGAACTACGAGCATCGACGCTGACACATCGCCAGTATACGCTCCCGACTCAAAACAGCTCACTGTTTGCCCACCAAAAGCTATAGGGGTATCCTGTAAGCAACTTCTAACTTGAGACAAATACACCAACGAAGGAAAGATCACACACTCCATAGAATCCTCAGGTAAGTCATACTGACTAATACCAGCTAAAAGTGCATCGACACTGTCTTGTGTACCATTCATCTTCCAATTTGCAGCTAGCAATGATTTTTTCATTTTTACTCTCACGAAAAAGCAAGTCTATATTTTAGCCTTGACTATGATTCAATAACCTTTCTCAAACGTAATACATCACCATCATTGATTATTTAACATCTGATAGTGCCGACTGAAAGACTTTGACCTTTGCCTGATCACGAACACCACTCACGTAAACTGCATACTCCATTTGAGAAGATGTATCTAAGAGGTGCTGCTTTAAAGCAGATTCTTCTTTTTTACTAGCACCCTTAACCGACGGACTACTCCAATCTGAAATCTTAAAGACATAATAGGCCTTATCATCAACTAATACTGTATTTGCTGCAGATGGCTGTTTTTTTGAAACCGGTGTTGAAAAAACAGCCTGCGTAAACGCTGATGGCAAAGTGTTGTTATCTCGAGATAAGTCGGCCACCTGCTTCCAAGTTAACTGATATTGCTCAGATAACGACTTAACTGTTACTCCGGACTGCAAAGCTTTCTGTATAGCATAGGCTTGCACCCCCGCTAACTCTTCTGCTTTATTTTTAACAAGCTGCTGCTTAATTTCACTAGCAACCTCCTTCAAGGGTAGTTGATGACTTTTCTTCATAGCATGTCGGCGCAAAACAACCACAGAACCATCTTTCAACGCTATTGGTCGACTATTGTAAGATTGCTCCATTACTTCATCACCAAAAGCAACTTGCAACACAGACTTATCAGCAAACAACCCCTCGCTTAAGCCATCCTCTGTCATTAAGTCACTCGTTTGCACTGACAACTTTAGCGCCTTTGCTGATGAAGATAATGAATTAGGGTCTGTGTACGTTAGCTGACTTAACTGCTCTGTCTGTTGAGCCATTACGCGCTCTAATTTCTGACTCGTCAACATCGCTGTAATTTTAGAATGCACGCTAGATAGCGATTGCGTAGAAGCCTGATCGACTTGATCAACACGAACAATAACAACACCTTGAGATGTTGTGACAGGCTGAGAAAACTCCCCTACAGTTAAAGCATTTAATACCGAAGCAGGGAGCACAGAATTTGAAGCCGATAAAGTTGGTGTTGTTATCGTCATACCCATCCGTTCCGCCAACGTTGAAAGGTTCTTATCTTGTTTCGCAGCCACAATAAATTGCTTAGCCTGTTTAATTGCTTGCGCTGTTGAATCATCAGTGACTTTTTTAGGCGAAGGCATCGTAACCACAGTCACCTTCCAACGCTTTGGCGTGGAGTAATTAGATTGATGATCCTGATAATATTGCGTGACCTCTTGATCAGATATAACAATAGACTGCGCTACAACATGCGGATCCAACACAAGATAATTGAAACTTGCCTTCATAGGGGCAACATAGCGTTTCAAATTATTCTTATACTCCGCCTCTACAGCCTGATCACTAATCTTAGCCTTTGATTGAAAACCGGATAATGGCATTGCAAAATACCCAACCTCTCGAGTCTGATGCATCAGCCCATAAGCTGACTTCCACTCATCAGGTAAGATGAAATTAGTAATTCCTACCCCTCCACTCACCTGGCTCACTAACACTTCATCTTGAAGCTGAGAAAAGAACTCACCCAAACTTCTCATTCCACGTTGATACATCACAGCTCGCATGCGCTGCATAGAAAACTGACCATTCACTTGAAACGCTGAGTCATGCATCGCCAATGCTTGCACTTGCTGCATAGAAATAGCAAATCGATCACTTTTAGCGCGCTGTAATAACGCACGCTGAACAATCATACGCTGCAAGACATACTGTTTTAGCTGATCGACAGCATCAGCAGGCAAGATACTCAGACCTGAGCGCTGTAAATATTGATTTTTAACCTCTCGGTATTCCTTCTGAAAAGCTTGCTCAGTAATCTTATAACCATTCACCTTAGCAACAGGGGCATCAGCACCTTTTGACCCACCAATGTAAGAAGAAACCCCCCACAGAACAAAGGTTGCACCAATTAATGCAACGATAGCACCCGCTACCCAACCTTTAATGTATTCATTCATTTTCTGCAGCATGCCAACACCTATCCCTAAACATGAAAGGCTGTGATCATAACAATGAACACAGAGGAATTCTAGCAAGAGACATCATTGAAAAGATAAAAGTATTTTAAGGAAAGAACGAGAAGTAAAAAAGAACTTAATACTGAAGATTAAATTGATAAAGTGGCGGAGTGGACGGGATTCGAACCCGCGACCCCCGGCGTGACAGGCCGGTATTCTAACCAACTGAACTACCACTCCGCAACAATCTCAATTTTGGTGGGTGCTGAGGGATTTGAACCCCCGACATTCGCCTTGTAAGGGCGACGCTCTACCAACTGAGCTAAGCACCCAAAAAAAACCTCCGATGTCTTCACTGATTCAACCAGCAAATCAATCAGAGGCAGGAAAGATAAACGAAAACGAATCGTTTATCAATAAAAAAATTTAAGCTGTTACAGCTTCTTCATTCAAAGCGTCTTTCAGTGCTTTACCTGGCTTAAATTTAGCCACGTTAGTTGCAGCAATTTCGATGGGCGCACCTGTTTGTGGGTTACGACCTGTACGTGCAGGACGGTGACCTGATTCCCAAGCACCAAAGCCCATAACAGCCACACGACCACCATTACGCAAACATGTTGTTACTGAGCTTGTGAATGTATTTAAAGCAGTTTCAGCAGCTGTTTTAGTAATGCCAGCTTCAGCAGCCATAGCATCAATCAAATCTTGTTTATTCATATTCATAATCATCCCCTATTGTGTTATCTGGAAAAAATATTTCATCCATGTTGACGGTATGGTTATACCAAGCACAAAAAGAGATTGTCAAGCAACACACGGAAATACTGCCATCAAACCAAGATTATCCAAAAAAATGACCATTAGTTGATCATAAATTGACGATACCGCGTATCCCCGAGAGACACTCAACCTACGCCGCACTAACCTATCAACAAAGCCAACACCCAACCATTGATAGCCAACAAAGAGTACAAGAACATCTGACGCCCCCACAAGCCAACGTCATTCAACCAAAACCCTCGAACAGCACAGATCAACCACAAAACACCTATGAACGATGACACAATGCCATAGGCAATACCTAACCAACCAAAACAATAAGGCAATACAATAGCAACACAAAAACCCATCGTTAATAGCAACATACACCACCGTGTCACACCATGACCATAAACCAACGACAACACAGGGATGCGAGCGACTCGATAATCTTGTTCGCGATAGAGAGCAATCGCGTAAGAGTGAGGAATCTGCCATAAAAATAACACACAAAATAATAGTACCGCCGGATAATCCAGCCTCGCAGCCAGCGCGACATACCCTACAACCGGTGGAATTGCACCGGCCACACCGCCTATTGCGGTCCCCCAAACAGAAGAGCGCTTCAACCAGAGACTGTACAATACAACGTAGGTAAACCAACCCAAACCTGACAAATAACTCGACAAAGGGTTAGCGCCATACCAAAGGACACATACACCACAACACACCAATATCATTGCTAGCCACAAACCTACTGACAATGACACAGTACCTTGTACGGAAGGTCGTTTCTGAGTACGTTCCATCAACGCATCAATGTCACGATCAATAAAATTATTCAGAATACAGCCCGATGCAATCACCATCGACATACCCAACCACGCCCATAACAATGGCATGACTTCAAATTGCAATCCATGCATTGCTAAAAAGAAGCCACCTAATAAAGTAATACTATTACCCATTAGGATCCCTGGCTTAACCAGAGAAAAATAACGCATTTAATACCCTACTGTGAATTCCTACATAAATCATAGGAGACATAAGAAACACGGCGAACAACAAAAATAATCAATAGCTGCACACCCACCAAAACGGACAAACAATGCTCAAATAAGCATGCTCGGCATCCTATACAGATAAGCTGATATCGTCAACTGAAACTTCGATCTAGCAACATTCAACAGGCAAACATGCTGGTTACATCAACAATAATCACTCCGCCTGACAACTTGGGCAGACGCCATAAATGATCAAATCGTGGTCTTCCATCTTATAATTGTAACGTGCAGCAATATCTCGTTGTCGATCTTCAATCACTGGATCAACAAATTCAATAACAGCCTGACACCGCACACAGACCATATGATCATGATGCTCCCCATCATCCAATTCAAATACCGAACGATCATCTTCAAAGCTATGCCGCTTCACCAAGCCTGCTGACTCAAACTGACCTAAGACTCTATAAACGGTAGCCAAACCAATATCTTCACCTTGCCGCTTTAAACGACCGTAAATATCCTCTGCACTTACATGGCCAATATCGGGCTCACCCAATAACTGCAACACCTTTAATCGCTGACTAGTCACTTTCAAGCCTAACCGTCTTAGCTGTTCATCTTTCAAGTGACTCCCCTTATCAAATCAGTTATGATCGCACCACTGTCTTCGACACACTACCACAGTGGAGCACTCATGTTACAACGCCTAATCTTTGCCACAACCCTAACCAGCTTAATATTCATGCTTGCCGGCTGCATTAAGCCCTACCAAGCCCCCGTTCAACAGGGCAACATCCTCACTACAAAAAATGTAGACTCCATACACACAGGTATGACAAGCCAGCAAGTCAGTCAAATACTAGGGAAACCTATACTCACCAACCTATATAGAAATAATCTATCCACTTACGTGTATACCTATCAAGCTAGAAATACTAACCAGCTATCTAAACAACAACTCATCATTAGCTTTAAAAATAACCGAGTCACAAACATCCAAAACACCCAACAACCCTAATCCGTTTTTTTTCGAGCCGCACGTAAATGCCTAGCTTGCATAGGATCTAAATGCAGCTCACGAAAAATCTCAACTCGATCACCTGATTCAACCAGAGCATCCAGATTCACCTTTCGGCTATTAATACCAACTGGCTGCTTATCCAAATCAATATCAGGAAACTGCTGTAAGATACCCGACTGATCAATGGCATCAGAGACTGACATTACACCACGCATCATCACATCCAACTCCACCTGTCGCTCTAGCGTTGCATACGCCACCGTTACAACACCCATTAAACATATACCTCTTGAGCTTGCTGACAAAAAGATCCCACCATGCTTTGAGCGACATGATGAAAAACCGGACCAAACATCATTGACAAAATACGATTAGAAAACTCAAACTCCAAATCCAACACCACACGACAACCACCTTCAGGCATAGCAATAAACTCCCACACTCCCGTCAAATACTTAAAAGGCCCCTCAAGAAGACTCATTTCTATTTTATTAGCAGGCATCAATGTATTCTTAGTGGAAAATGATTTTTGCATACCCCCTTTAGCAAAAGACAAGCTCGCCGACACAGACTCGTGCGTACGCTCAAGAACACGACTGGAGACACAACCCGGTAAAAAACCAGGATAACTCTCAACATCATTCACTAACTGATACATTTGCTTAGGGGTATAAGAAACAACCAACTCTCTATGAATTCTTGGCATGGATCGTCTAACTCTCGATAAATCTTGCGGCTGCTGATAATATACCCCCCATCATGAACAAGCAAACCTCTAAAAAAAATACCAGCCAAGACATTGCTCGCAACAAAAAGGCCTATCACGACTACTACATAGAGACCACCTTTGAAGCGGGTCTTGTACTAGAAGGTTGGGAAGTTAAAAGCATTCGAGCCGGTCGTACACAGCTTAAAGAAAGCTATGTTCTACTCAAAAACAATGAAGCCTGGCTCCTTGGCGCCCATATTTCCCCACTACTCAGCGCATCCACTCATATCCAACCGGATCCTATGCGCACACGAAAACTCTTATTAAATCGCCGAGAAATAGACAAATTACAAAAGGCGAAAGACCGGCAAGGTTATGCCATTGTACCACTCAACCTACATTGGAGCCGTCACCACATAAAAGTATCCATTGCGATTGCCAAAGGTAAAAAATTGCATGACAAACGCCAATCTGCCAAAGAAAAAGACTGGCAACGTCAACAAGAACGCAATTTCAAACATTAAAAACATAAAATCAACAAGTTACGAAAACCTGGGCTTGATTCCAAACCACTAAAAGCTATAATACCGGCTTAGGGGGCGACCTGGCTTCGACGAGGGCTGCTAAACCTAAAGTGCATGTCGAGTAGACAACGAAGCTCGTAAAACCCAATGTTGTAACTTTAATAGCTGGAAACAAGAAACTAGCTGCTAATGATTCTAACTTTGCACCTGTGGCTGTTGCTGCATAACAAAGTCTGAATCCGCCGTCTTAAAAACACGGCATAGCCTACTCACCCGGTTTGCTTATAGGCGGGGATTCGAGTAGTCATAGCATATAAGCTCGCTAGCCTCTATGGCCCATAGGGATCTAGTCAAAACTCAGGGCTCGCGTTGGACTTATTCCTGCCAATCGGGTAATCCTTCGTTAAATAATAGATTGGGCTAAACATGTAGAGCTGAGGGCAGATCACCAGCGGACGCGGGTTCGATTCCCGCCGCCTCCACCAAACCCACCTAATAGGTCACAATGTGACCTATTTTTTTATCTTCAATAGACGGCAGGATAACGCTAAAGACCGCCCATCGCCTGATGGAAAGCCCCTCACCCACAGATTTTATGAATAGCTATTGAAATACAAACAAATATTTCGAATAATCAATACAATAGAGCCAAAAGGATTTTAAACATTTAAGGAAGAATGATGAAAATCACCTATGCGATTAATGGTTCAGGCCTTGGTCACGCAACAAGGGGCTTACCCCTCATTCAAGCACTCACTGAGCGCCAACATAACGTCTCTGTGTACACTAAAGGGTTAGCCAAAAACTTTCTCCAACAACAACTCGATAACACTAACATCCTTGAACTCCCCCGTGACACTCAATCCTACACAAACACTCTACGCGGGTATTGCAAAACAACCTTATCAAACCAGCTACCCCTTTACCGATCGCAACAACAAGCCCTAACAACAATCTTATTAAAAGATCGCCCAGATCTTCTCATTTCAGATGACGAACATAGCCTAAGTCGAATAGCACACAAATATCACATCCCGCATGTCACCCTCTCATTTCACTGTCATGGATACGAACTCCCTGCAAACTTACTTACCTCTGATCGCATTCAGAGCTATCTACTTAACACCATGATGCAGCTTAATTTATATCCAGGACAACTGTGCATCCAATCCACACCGTTCAACCGAAAATCCCCCACCAATAAATCCATTCAAGTACCCCCTATTCTACCCAGATACCTCACCCAAACTAGCTGGAACCCTCAAGGGACACATATCATCATTTACTTTAATCAAACACTACCAATCAACCACCATGACATCACACAATACGCTAAACAGCGCGGCCTCTATCTTTCTTTCTATGGAAACACAGGACAAACACTCCAGTCTTCCAACAATCAACATGCAACACCTCACCATGAATTTATTCAAGACCTATTAACAGCCGATGCTTTAATCTGCACACCCGGAAGCCAGCTAGCCTGCGAGGCTTACGCTATTGGCCTCCCCACGGTACTCATTAGCCCCCCCAGACAACGCACACAGCAACTGATTGCCCGCTTATTTTCTCAACAATGCTGCAACATAGAACATATAACAGCCAGACAATTCTCACAGCACTGTCTAGCCGAAGCACTCAATAACATAACGGAGGTACCTGAACACTCTGATGCATCTGGACTTGAACAAACCATGACACTTATTGAACAATTAATGGATCGCCATCACTCTCATTCTGCATCACCCAGCCAAACCTCGACAATCATAGACGCCTGAGTAGTTTACTCTGCTCATGAGAGTGTCTAGAATGGCTGCCAAAGAGGAGAGGTCGATGAATCAAAATACAGCAACGCCATCACCATTAATTGAATTTGAAAAAACCGTTACTGAGCTCACAACACTGATAGAACAGCTGGAAGCAGGGCAACTACCCTTAGCTCATTCACTGGAGCGTTTTGAAAAAGGTATTCAACTCATTCGCCAATGCCAACAAGCACTCCATCAAGCCGAACAAACTGTTCAACGGCTTACCCAACAACAACTCGAACCCATGAGTACAGATGAGTAAGACAGCACCCTCTCAAACTAACTGGCTGTCATTTTGCCAAAGCACCATCGAAAACTACCTGAATGAGATCTTACCCTCTACACAGCAACTCACGCCATCGAAACTCTGCGAAGCTATGCGCTACGCTGTCCTCAATGGCGGCAAACGACTACGACCTGCCCTCGTCTATGCCGTTGGCACTGACCTTGACACTCCCTTAACTCACCTGCACCCCCCGGCAGCAGCTGTAGAACTCCTACATTGCTATTCTCTTATCCATGATGACCTACCGGCCATGGATAATGACGATTTAAGACGAGGCAAGCCAACCTGCCATAAAGCTTTTGATGAAGCCACAGCAATCCTAGCTGGGAATGCACTACAAAGCTTAGCTTTCAACCTATTAGCTCATCAAAACCTCCCCAATAAAAACTCCCTAGCAATGATTCAAGAACTCAGTCAGCTCACTGGACATAACGGCACCATAGGCGGCCAAGCACTTGACCTCAAAGCAGAAGTCATCAAGCCATCCCTACAAGAACTCGAAACTATCCACGCACTCAAAACAGCTGCTCTGCTGCAGGCATCCATTTCACTCGGCGCTCTAACCAGCAATAAACTTTCTCCTCAAGACACCTCATCGCTCAACCAAATTGCCCAAACCCTAGGTTTAGCTTTCCAAATTCAAGATGACATCCTAGACCTTACTTCAAACACGGAAACACTGGGAAAACAGACGCACGCAGACACCAAACTCAATAAGGCCACATACCCTAGTCTGACCTCACTCACCCAAGCACAGCATACCGTGCAAGAACTCATTGATCAGTGCTATACCATACTGAGTCAGCTACCTTTCTCTATGGAAAAACTTCGCTTAATAATTGATACCGTCAAAAATAGAAAATCCTAGTAAATGCTGAGACTTGCATCCTAAAGAGAGACAAGTCATCATACCGACACTTTACTTGAACTCTAGGACTCCCTATGGACGCCCAACATTTCCCCCTACTCAGCGGCATTCGGTCACCCACCGACTTAAAGTCCTTAAAAGAACATCAACTACCTGATCTTGCAGAAGAAATTCGCAAATATTTAGTCGACACCTTAGATCAATGTGGCGGCCATTTTGGAGCAAACCTAGGCTCAGTTGAAATAACCATTGCACTACACTATTTATTAAATACTCCTGAAGATAATATTATCTGGGATGTTGGTCACCAAGCCTATCCTCACAAAATTCTCACTGGCCGAGCTGACCTACTGAATACTATAAAACAACACCAAGGTTTAGCCCCCTTTCCATCACGTAACGAGAGCGCCTATGATAGCTTTGGTGTTGGTCACTCCAGCACATC
>DMFG01000015.1:0-4703 GCA_003450655.1 Coxiellaceae bacterium
TCAACCCCACCGTAGGTGATATTCACAATAACGCTCAGCGCGTACTGGAACACTGTCACACAGCACACGATAAGTACCAAACAGATATCATCATCTTTCCAGAAATGGTATTAACCGGCTATCCGCCAGAAGATCTCTTGTTCCGTGAATATTTTCACAAAACGTGTCAAGACGCGCTAGAAACCATCCAACAACAGATGCCTGACCTCACATTGATCATCGGAATGCCATGGAAAAAACACAATAACCTTTATAACAGTGCCGTTATATTACAGAATCATGCCATCACTGCTATTTACCACAAACAACAACTACCCAACCACACCGTGTTCGACGAACATCGATACTTCACGCCTGGAAACTCACCCAGCGTACTCACCGTCAAAGGTGTAAAATGTGGGATATTGATCTGTGAAGACCTATGGCATGAAACACCCAGCCAAACTCTCTCCCAACTCGATATCGACTGCATCCTAAGTTTAAATGCCTCACCATTTGACCAACACAAGCAACAACAACGAATCAATCTCCTCACAACACGTGCCCAACAACATCAGAGCGCTATTTTTTATTGCAACCTCGTTGGCGGGCAAGATGAGCTGGTGTTTGATGGCGGCTCAATGGTCGTTGACCAACAGGGTCATTGTATACAACAAGCACTTTTTTTCGATGACTCAATACTAACCACCGAATACGACATCGATACAAAAACACTATCTCCGGTGTCAAACAATGCAGGATCACATACCAACGAGACACTAACACACACCTATCAAGCCTTAGTTTTAGGATTGAAAGACTATGTGAATAAAAATGGTTTTCCTGGAGTATTACTAGGACTCTCAGGTGGAATTGATTCAGCACTGTCACTTGCCATTGCTTATGATGCTCTAGGCGCTGATCGTGTTACAACGGTTATGATGCCCTCGCAATACACCAGCACCATGAGCTTAGAAGATGCCAAAATAATGGCAGAGCAGCTCGACATCACACATCACACTTTACCCATCGATACGATAAAAGAAAGCTTCCTCAATGAGCTCTCGCCGCTACTCACCCACCTCAATCCTTCAACTACTGCAGAAAATATTCAGGCACGAACTCGCGGCACACTCCTAATGGCATTATCCAATCACACAGGCAACTTAGTCATCACCACAGGCAATCGCAGTGAACTTGCTGTGGGTTACTGCACACTATACGGTGATATGGCAGGCGGCTTTTGCGTACTTAAGGATGTTCCAAAAACTCTGGTTTATGCGCTGGCCAACCATCGAAACAAACACAGCAGCATCATTCCACAAAGAATTATCGATAGACCCCCAACCGCAGAACTCGCTGCCGATCAAACTGATCAAGACACACTTCCACCATACGATGAACTTGATAACATTCTATATCAATTAATTGACAAAGGATTATCAGTTGAGGCAGTAACTGAACTTGGATATGACTCTGAGACTGTTAACGACATTGCGCAACGCATAAGACGTAATGAGTACAAACGTCGGCAAGGCGCAATAGGTGTACGTATCAGCGAGTATGCTTTCGGAAAAGACCGTCGTTACCCGATTACACATCGCACACTTTAAGTCAGTCAAAGGTATACGCTACACAAAAAGTTCTTAAAATATGCAATATATTTAAAACCAGCCCTGTGTTTAGCTGAAAGAATCATCCAAAGCAGGCGAAATTCAATAAATAACCTAGAAAGTCTAGGACTAGCACTAGTAATTCATAAATACATGGACTAGAATCTTATCGCTTAATTAATTTTTAATTTTTATGGAGAGTAAATTAATGAACAAGACTTCAGCAATTTTGTCGGTTGCCGCTTTAACCCTACTATCATCAACTGCTGCTTTAGCAATGGGCACAAACACATACGTTGGTGCACAACTTGGTCTGACCGGCCAAGCAGGTGATAATTTTAATGGTGAAAATAATTTCAACCTATATGGTGCGATGGTTGGAACAACCATTCGCGATAACTTCAGCGCTGATCTTAACTTTGTTAACCAAGGCGAGTACTTTCACGGCATGGCTGACGTTTATTTTAATCACGCTTTATCTAGCAACGTCACTAGCCGAATTGGTGGTGGTATCGGTGCGATCTACTTCAAATCTCAAGATCTAGCAAACCAAGATTCTGAAACTAAATTCGCTTACCAAGGTGCCGTAGAACTTGAATACTCTGTTAATGACACGCTAGGTTTCTTCTCAGGTTACCACTATGTTAGCTACAGCTCTGATAATGACAATGGCGACTATGCTAACGAATACCTATTCGGTATGCATTACTACCTATAAGATTTATCTTGTATTCCCTAAAGCGCAATGTTTACATTGCGCTTTTTTTATTGCTAATTGCACTTAATAATCATTAAAACCACACCCAGAGGAATAACCTGCACTAGCAAGTTATCATCCAACCAGGTTAACTGATAATTTTCGATGAACACTGCGAGCACAGCTAGCATAAAAATATAGGTCATTGATATCACCTCTAAGACACCCACTCCCACCCATAACAAGATAACCAAACCAACACCCACCACAAATCGAGTCACAACCGAACAATCACAACGCCGCATTATTCCCATCACAGGATCAACCAATGTAGCTGTCAGGATAATGGCTATTGCAAGTTGGTGATAAGGCGCCCACCACAAAACCAATATCATCCCCACTAACAACCCAGTTAATGAAGCATAACGGTACTGCTCATAATCACGCTGGCCGATGACTGTCACACCAAAAGCCACACGAGCACCATCAAGCATCAGAATCACTGCCAGAGCGCTCAATAGTAATTGATGCAACACAGCCTCTGAATGATTTAACTGAGGAGAAAGAATCAAAAAATAAAAGACAGGGATACAAGAACAGGCAATATGACAAAAACGGCGCAGATACTCACCGCGAGTATCTGCTAATCTACCTAAGAGAATGCCATACCACACAGCAGCTTATGCGGATAAAGCTGCCAATGCAGCCGAATCAGGGAAACTCGCCTTGAGGATACGTAAGGTATTAGCGGCTTGACTGGTTAAGTTCAACGCTTGATAAGCTTTTACCAAAATCACCAATGCAGGCTCCACAGAAGCCGTTTGAGGATAATGTTCTACGACAATACTGGCGCGATTAGCTGCAGCCACATACGCTTTCTTATCCATGTAATACTGCGCGACCAGCAACTCTTGCTGAGCGAATAAATCACGCAAGTAGATCATTCTTAAGCGAGCATCTTTTGCATAAGAACTATTCGGGTATCTTGATAACAAAGTCTCAAAGGTAACAAAGGCGCGCTTCTTATCATTCATATTACTTTTAGCGGGATCTTGCTTAAACTGCTTTTGCAACCAATTGATGCCCTGCTCATACTGGATACGACCTTTCATGTAGTACGCATAATCGGTGTGCTTCCCTCTTGGATACAAACGAATATAACGTTCTGCTGCAGCTTGTGACTCAGCAAATTTACCATTTTTATAATACGCATAAATGACATCTAACTGTGCTTGCTCTGCATGAACACCGAATGGATAAATCACATCCAGTGCCTCAAAACCTTCTACAGCGTCTGTGTAATGCTTTTTCGCCATATCCGCTTCAGCTTTGGCAAAAATTTGTTCGGCAGTCTGGTCGCGATATTTAGCATATTGATCTTTTAAAGAATTAGAGGCACAACCGCCAACAAGAAAGGTTAAAAAACAGACAACTAAAAGACTCAAACGTTTCATAGCACCACCCAGGTCAATAAAAATTGGCTCATTATAGGCGATGTTGCCGCATAACGAAACAAAGACTTTCAGATAACTTGGAGCTGGCTCATAAACCCGTTACACTGGCGCCATGAACACGAAGCCTGAACATACAGAAACCCGAGAAGCCATCGTCACAGAGGCCTTACACCATAAACGCCTCGATAGCGCAATGGCAGAGCTCTTCCCAGAGTTTTCTCGATCATTACATAAACAATGGATCTTAGCAGGGCATGTGACTGTGAATGGGTCTGTTATCAAAAAACCTCGACTATCTGTACACACAGAACAAGTTATCCAAGTCCAAGTGGTCCTAGAAACACAAACCAGCTGGCAACCAGAACCCATAGCACTCAACATTATCTATGAAGACGACGAAATAATCGTGATCAATAAACCCGCTGGACTGGTGACACATCCAGGCGCAGGCAATCCTCAACACACCTTGGTGAATGCCATACTGCATCATTGCCCAGCCTCTGACACGCTACCTCGCGCAGGTATCATCCACCGCCTCGACAAAGACACCAGCGGACTGCTGATTGCCGCCAAGACACGAGAAAGCTTATTTACATTAGGCAACGCCATGCAAGCACGAGAGATTCACCGCCACTACGAAGCCATTGTGGAAGGCACCTTGATTGCAGGCAACACTATCGATGCCCCAATTGGTCGACACCAAACACAACGCACTAAAATGGCCATCATTAGCAGCGGGAAACCCGCCATAACTCACTATCGACTCATTCAAAAGTTTCAACATCACACTCACGTCAGTGTTCAACTCGAAACTGGGCGCACACATCAAATTCGCGTTCACTTTAAACACATTAAACACCCACTGGTTGGCGATCGCACCTACAACCCAAGACGTCATATTCCAGGAAAAATCCCCCCTGAACTACAAACTGCCTTACACGCATTTCCAAGACAAGCCCT
>DMFG01000015.1:5111-9393 GCA_003450655.1 Coxiellaceae bacterium
CTCTTAGAATCACTAAAGACCTATGCATCCAACCACGAATAAAACACTACCTATTGATTCACCGAACTGGCCTATTCCAGACAACGTCCGTGCCATCACAACGCATCGAGGTACTGCTTTATCGAATAATGATTACAGTAGCTTTAACCTTGGACTTCACGTACACGACAATGCCGAACAGGTCATGCAACATCGCCAAGCGCTCAAACAATCGCTTAATTTACCGAATGAACCACACTGGTTAGATCAAATTCATGGAACCAGGATCATCACGCTAAACAAAGAGCAACAGAACCCTCAAGCCGATGGCTCAACGACACAAGAATACCAACACGCTTGCGTGGTTCTCACAGCCGACTGCTTGCCCATCCTAATCACGAATACCGATGGCACCCAAGTAGCTGCCGTTCACGCAGGCTGGAGGGGCTTATTAGCTGGTATCGTTGACCGCGCCATAGAACAATTCCATTGCCCTACTAAAGAACTCCTCGTTTGGCTGGGTCCCTGCATTGGACCCTTAAACTTTGAAATCAATGCCACCATTCGTCAGCAATTCATTCACTCTCACTCAACTTGGTATGAGAGCTTTCAACAGGACACTGATGGAAGCTGGTTTGCTAACTTACAACAATTAGCCGAAACACGGTTTCAAGAGCTTGGTGTACACCATATTCATAAAGAGACTCGCTGTACTTTTGAACATCGCAACCGTTTTTACTCCTACCGCAGAGATGGTCAATACACCGGTCGCATGGCACATGCAATATGGCTGGAAGAACCGAGTCGTTCAGGCTAGAATAATTCCTTTCTAAACACAGAAAGGTCCATCATGATACGACATCGCATCGTTTTACCGATACTAGCAGCACTGACATTAAGCTCCCCTCTCATGAGTTTTGCAGATACCACACCTGTGCAAAATAATAACATTGCACCAATGATAGACCGCGTCACTCCCGCCATCGTGAACATCACTGTTGAAAAAAAAGCTCAACAAACCAGTGATGGATTTATTCCTGAAGGAGAGAACAATAGTGACCCCAAGAAGGACCAAAGAATAGTGGGATTAGGATCTGGTGTTATTCTGGATGCCAAGCATGGAGTGATTGTCACAAACGCACACGTCATTGATCATGCAAAAAATATTCTCGTAACTTTAAAAGATGGGCGACACTATCGCGCAGTGAGCTTAGGCGAAGATGATGGCTTTGATATTGCTGTTATCCAAATCAAAGCTAAACACCTAACAGCACTACCCCTAGGTGACTCAGATAATATTCAAGTGGGCAACTTTGTCGCTGCTATTGGCAGCCCTTTTGGCCTCAACCAAACAGTCACCTATGGCGTCATCAGCGCCCTTAACCGTAGCGAACCAAAAATTGAAGGGTTCCAAAGCTTTATTCAAACCGACGCACCGATTAACCCGGGTAATTCAGGTGGCGCATTGGTCAACTTAAAAGGACAATTAATCGGTATCAATACGGCACTCGTAGGACCTGGCGCTAATGTTGGCATTGGCTTTTCCATTCCTAGCAACATGGTGAATAGCATTGCTCAACAGCTCATTCAATATGGAAAAGTAAAACGTGGCATGTTGGGCGTCATTGCACAAAACATCACACCATCACTCGCAGATGCAATGCAACTCACCAACAACAAAGGTGTCATCATTTCACAAGTGGTTCCTGGGAGCCCTGCTGATAAGGCTGGCCTAAAAATCAAAGATATCCTAATCAGCATCAACAAAAAACCCATAACAAGCGCTGCACAAGTGCGCAACACTCTGGGTATGATGCGCCCTGGGTCAAAAATCAAACTGGAAGTCATACGCCAACATAAAAAACAAACACTCACAGCCAAGGTGGGCGACCCTAAACAGGAATTAAAACAACGCATCAATCCTTTTCTCGCGGGAGTGAGCTTTCGCGACTTCAGTGAGATAGAAACGGATGGTAGCCAATTAACTGGTGTCCTCGTGACTAACATCACTGAAACCAGCCAAGCAGCCCTCGCAGGTGTTATACCAGGCGATGTTATCACACAAGCTAACGGGCAGCCTATCGCAAGCACACAAGATCTGATTAACATGGCTAGCAAGCACATTGACTCACTCTTACTCAGTGTTAATCGGGACAACCTCAATGCTTTCCTCGTTATTGAAAAACCCTAAGGAGAAACAGATATGTCGAAACCACTCTCAGAACAACGCTGCGTACCGTGTGAAGGAGGTATTCCTGCCCTAACAGCAACCGAAGCTAAAACACTACTGGAGCAAACCCCCCAATGGCAGCTTTCAGATAATCATGATGCGATTCATCGCGTTTTCGACTTTAAAGGCTTCTATGCAACCATGAGCTTTATCAATATGGTAGCCTGGATTGCACAACAACAAGGTCACCATCCCGATGTCCAATTTGGTTATAACCAATGCACCATCACTTTTACAACACATGCCATCAATGGGCTCAGCGATAATGATTTTATCTGCGCAAGCCTAATAGATAACGCTATCCTAGAGCCTTCTCACTAAGAAGGCTCTTTATTGGCATCCTAGAAAATTACGGCTTCAATATACCAATGGTTAAGTTAATCATCTCCAATGGCTTTTCAAGTTGAAAGCTATTTGCTATAAACCCATGCTTATTTGATGATTGCAGACTTAAGAGCATGCCCTATAGCGAACAAACAAGATTCCTAAAAAGAACAGCCATCACACAAAAGGTCTTGCAACAGGGAAATAACGAGAAATCTTCACGTTTCCTACAAAAGACAGACGAATCCCACGCAATAGAAGACAAGATCATTGACATGATGACACGCTCTATCAATCAGTCGACTATATCTGAATATGCTATTCACACACTCAATAGCCTAGACACAGTAAAATGCAATAACGCTATCAACAGCAGGATAAGACCTCGAATTCAACATAGCATTCCAACAGATTCCGTAGAATGGCTAGCCTGTATATTAAGACACCTAGACCAACTAGCCAAACGAGAAACAACGCTTAATCTAACAGCAAAATCATTACCCAATGATCATCAACAAATAGAAGCTCTTATCTCAAATATTCATCGACTCACTCAAAAAGATATTTCTCAATTACAATCACTTGGTAATCATCTAGTGCATTACCGGCATGTCTTATTTGCAGAACGAGATCCTGAAGCCACGTTAATACCATTACTCAACGAAACTATCAAACCCTCTGACATTAATAATATGACGCTACTCTGGACACTGAATGCCATGGTATTTTATGACGAGAGTGCGTCAAATAAGATACTCATGGAAAAAATACAACAGCTGAATCTTATTCTTCATCGCATTGTAAGGACATCTTTGCACAACCGATTAGGGATACTGAAAGATCAACTCAATACATACTATCGATCTCTAATACCAGAATCCCAAAGAGAAAAAGTGCTGTCTGACAAGATCGTAAGAAAGATCGTTTTATTAGTGGAATCTGGGATTTATAGTTCTGATGAATTAGCCGCGATAACGCCTCCGAAACATTGGTACAACCAAACACCGAGTGAAACGAGCAATCTCTTTAATAGCGATGCACTACAATGTCTTGCAAGGCTGTTTTGTTCAGAGCAGTCTAGCAAGATTTCAAACAAATCCCCTTACTTTACCTTCATGCCACGACTATTAAAGGCGTTAAAAACCATTCATGAACATAACAATGAATATGTTCCACCCTATCGAATGATTAGTTTTATGGAGTGGATGGATAACAGCGTCACAAATAGTGATAGAGAAAAACAAACACCGCTGTCATTATGCAGACTCGCTCTGCAGTGTGAATCTTTCATAGAAAGGAGACACCGAAAAAAACCACTTGACAAAAGTTCGCTCTATTTACTAGAACTCTTATCAGCCTGCGATATATCGTTTAGTAGCAGTCATTTTGAGATCGTAAAATTCGGTAATTATTACAATTACACCCCCACACAATCACTGATTGAGCGATTAACTCCCAAAAACCAATCTATTTCGAAGGAAAGAACAATATAATCAAGGTGAGAATGACACTAGAAGATCGAATCTATCGAATCGAGATTTTGGATATAATTAATCATTTTATGGTTATTACATTTCCCAACATCTAATTACTCTAAATATTGTAGGCGTCTAAATTATATATTAGGGACGCTTACTAAGTTTCTCATAGTTCAACAATCTGTCTCATGTAAAGCTTAAATACATAGTTGTATATAGATTTTCTTTCTGCCATATCTTACTCATCGGTTACGCAAAACCAAAGTATGGC
>DMFG01000205.1 GCA_003450655.1 Coxiellaceae bacterium
AATTCGATCCAAAATACCATCCAGCTCATCTACACTATTGTAATGCACGACCAACTGCCCCCTCCCTTTGGGCTGATGTCGAATCACCACCCTTGCACACAACTTATCAGACAAGTCATACTGCAACTTCTTAATATTAGGGTCAATTTCTGCTGGCATCGCAGTTTCTGCACTAGATGACTCAAGCAAAGATTTCACCCAAGCCTCAGCCTGCCGCACTGACAACTGCCTCGCAATGATACCCTTTGCAACATCGACCTGCTGAGCACCCTCCAGTGACAATAACGCTCTAGCATGACCCATTTCTAATTGACCATTCTCCACCATCGCTTTAACGGCCGACTGCAAACGCAACAAACGAACCAAATTCGAGACAGCCGCTCGAGACTTCCCCACCACTTCAGACACTTCCTGATGGGTCAAAGAAAACTCATGCAACAACCGATTGAGTGCCACAGCCTCTTCAATGGCATTTAAGTCTTCGCGCTGAATATTTTCAATTAACGACATTGCCACAGCAGCATCATCGCTGAGCTCACGAACAATAGCTGGGATCACTTTTAAGCCAGCTAGCTGCGCTGCTCTCCATCGTCGCTCCCCCGCAATAAGCTCATAACCACTTTCAGTCTTTCGAACAACAATTGGCTGTATAACGCCTTGCGACCGAATCGACTGCGCCAACTCCTCCAATGCGCCAGGTGCAAATTGCGTTCGAGGTTGATACCGACCTGCAACCACCTGCTCAACATTCAACTGACACAGGGAAGAACCAGGGGCCGGTGAAGACAGCGGCTCTTCTGACACACCCACTTCTGGCGCATCAACAACTCCGGCAACTCCATTACTCTGAAGCAACTCACCCAAACCCAGATCACTTAACCCTCGGCCCAACCCTCTTTTCTTTTGCATTACGCTACCTCCGATGCTTCTGCCTGTTTCATTGCATGCTCCGAACGACGATGACGCTGCAATAACTCACTCGCTAGCGCTAAGTAAGCTGTCGCCCCCTGAGAGCGCTTATCATAATGCACGACAGGAACCCCATGACTAGGCGCCTCAGCCAAGCGCACATTACGAGGGATAACGGTGTGATACACCTGTTTAGAAAAATGTGTTAGCAATTGCTCGGATACTTCTGACGTTAACCGGTTACGGCCGTCATACATAGTTCTGAGCAATCCTTCTATTTTTAATGCTGGATTAACAGCTTGTTTAATCCGATCAATACTCGCCAATAAACTAGTTAACCCCTCTAGCGCATAATATTCACACTGAATTGGCACCAAAACACTATTTGCTGCAACCAAACCATTAACTGTGAGCATATTCAATGATGGTGGACAATCAATAAAAATAAAATCATATTGCGCATGCAATGCCTGCAAAGCGTTAGCTAGTGACTGATCACGATTATCCGACTTTAACAAGCGCACCTCTGCGACTGTTAAATCGCCATTAGATGGCAACAAAGTAAAACCCCAACGTGTTTTTACCGATGCTTCCAGAGCACTGCACTCACCTAACAACACCTCATTAATCGTATTATCAAGCTGCTGCTTATTGACACCACTACCGACTGTGGCACTACCCTGCGGATCCAAATCAACTAACAGCACACGCTGCTTCATGAGCGACAGAGAAGCTGCCAAATTGATAGAGGTTGTTGTTTTAGCAACGCCCCCTTTTTGATTTGCCACTGCAATTATTTTAGCCATCGTTTTTATCCTGCTAGTTTTATCATCACAATATGTCGCTGAGCATCCAGTCCAGGAACCTCTATCGGTATTGTTTGGCATGGCAACACGACCGACTGCAACTCTTCTTCTGGATACGCACCTTTCATCAATACCCAGCGCCCATCTTCTTTTAATAATGACTGCGTCCACTGCAATAAATTTTTTAAGGTGCTCACAGCACGAGCCATAATAACATCAAATGTATGCGTTTGGGACAACTGCTCCACACGTGAGTGGTGAACCTCTACATTCAATAATCCGAGTGTCTGCACAGCATGTTTTAAAAAACGTGTTTTTTTACCATGACTATCCACCAAAACGAATGACTTTTCTGGACAAGCTATCGCCAATGGTATACCTGGCACTCCACCGCCAGTCCCAACATCCAAGATAGCATCTCCTTTTAAATAAGATATAATCGACAAACTATCTAGCAGATGATGCGTGACCATTTTTTGTGATTCGCGAATCGCTGTTAAATTATGTGTTCGATTCCACTTATCCAGCAATATCAAATAGGCAATCATCTGATGCTGCTGCTCTAAAGAAATTGCACACCCCAACTCAACAACACCTTGTGCTAACTGTTGCTGCATGATGCTTTGCTCATCAGACATGGCCATCTACCAATACTCCACCCAATCTTGATTAACCTTTACATTTGCCTGCTCAATAATATCCTGCCATTGGCTCAATACTGACTCAGACCGTCGATCAGGGAGTTCGTCCATAACCACCTCATAATCTCGCGCCCAATCTAACACAGCCATCGATAAATTGTGAGTCTGCGCATACACAGCATAGGTATAACGCAAACGATGCTGCACAAAATTTCGATATACACGAGCAAGCCACGGTTGATGACTAACGTGACAGAGTGTTTGCATAAAATGCAGATACCGATCACACCACCCCGCTAATACACTCTCATCATCCCTGTCTATTTTCTGCTCATACTTCAATAATCGATAGTAAGCACCAACGCAATTAGCCTCCCAAGTATCGTCAGCAGAACCCATGGCCGAACACACCAAGCCTAACTCCATAGATTGCCGCACCTGCATCAGCTCGCCCCAACCCAACAATGAAATAGGAGCCACCCTAAACCCCTTAAGTGGCTCAGCCTCGACCCAAGATTCTCCAATGAGCTGATTTAATGCTTCACGTACAGGCGTCCCACCCATTTCATAGCGCCGCTTCAATGTTTCAATATTTAAACGCTGACCAGGAAAAAACTTGGTAGAAACAATATCATCACGCAACAAGCGCACAGCTTGCTCCGTTAATGATAATTGCTCCTCTCGACGCATCACTCCACCACTCCATCTTTATATAGTTGCATCCAACCTAACACACTATAAATCATCGATGATTAAAAATATAGTCGAATAATACTTGCATCATCGATAATTTATTTGTACAATATTTGTGAAGTTAAGCAATGGAGTGCACATGCCAGCAATGAGATCCCATACCGTTTGTTCCCACTTGTCGGTTGAAGGAACAACACACAACGGTCCCTCTCATCTTGCTGGAGTGATCAGACAAACCAAAGCAGCGCACACACTTTGCCAAACTTCATCGCCGCGCTTTAACACTAAAGCCACACTATCCGAAAGCACTTCTAGTGACGGAGATAAAACCCTCACTCAGCGCTGCGTCGGCTTTAGTCAAGCGCCATTTAAGGGGGGTTGCAGACTAAACGTATACCTAGGGGAGCCTGGCAAATTGTCAGAGCGGGATACGTTCAGCCTGCAACCTACCCCACCTCGAACTTTCGTGGCGAAGGTGGGAGGAAATAGACAGGTTTGCGCAACGACCCACAATCGATAGCAGCACAATGCCACGTCAACGTGCTCTGCAACGACCTGTCTTCCTCTTTTAACAAGATCACCGTAAGCTACACACACTGGTCATCATTTAAAGAACGGGCGATGCCTCTCTCAAAAAACACTCAACAGGAAACTGATTTATTCCGAGCAAAACAACAAATCATCGCCTTTGCGACGTTACTGAAATACAACAACAGCCAAATAGAAAGCATTCAAACCCTGCTTAGCAGTACAGAAAACATCAATGAAGTGATAAAAAATACAAAAGAACTATTAACGCTACACCCTGAAGAACAACAACGCTTTTTGAAGGACTTTCAACGCTTTTACCAACCAGGCCCAAAACGCAGACTCACATTGCAACTATTTGGAGAATCGAGAACTATTCAAGATCTGTTAATCGACGCAATTAACCGCCCCGGTTCTGCAACTGACCTGGCCTTACAAGCCATGCAAGAAGAATCACACAAACAAAAGCCCTTACAACCATGACGGACTACTGCCTCTCCGCAACCTGTGATCGAGCA
>DMFG01000081.1 GCA_003450655.1 Coxiellaceae bacterium
CCAACATAGCCAGGAGGCGAACCAATCAAACGAGACACTGTATGAGACTCCATATATTCAGACATATCAAAACGAACCAAGTCAATCCCTAATGACTCAGCTAACTGTTTCGTAACTTCTGTTTTACCAACGCCCGTTGGACCTGCTAAGAGGAAAGAACCTATCGGTTTTTCCATATTCTGAATACCAGATCTAGACAACGTAATTGCCGTGACAAGCTGGTCAATTGCATGATCTTGCCCATATACCTCATTCTTCAAATTATCTTCTAGTGAAAGCAATACCTGCTTATCGCTATTCGTGATCGAAGCTAATGGAACTCGTACCATTTTAGAAACCCCCTCCTCGATTTCATGCTTACTGATAACCGTACTACGATCTTCACGAGGACGTAAACGCTGATGTGCACCAGCCTCATCAATCAAATCGATCGCTTTATCTGGCAAACGTCGATCCGGCATATAACGAGAAGCCAACTCTACTGCCCGATACATAGCCTCGTTCTTATAGGTGATACTATGGAACTTTTCAAATCTTGACTTTAAGCCATCTAATATTTCCAAAGTTTCATCAAACGAAGGCTCTTCAACATCAATTTTCTGGAAACGACGCAACAGCGCATGATCTTTAGCAATAAAATTTCTAAATTCATCATAGGTAGTGGCGCCCATGCAGCGCAAATCGCCAGAAGACAACATAGGCTTAATAAGGTTAGACGCATCCATGGTCCCACCAGTTGCAGAGCCTGCGCCTATAAGGTTATGAATCTCATCAATAAACACAATCGCACCCGTTTGGCTGCTCAGCGCTGTCAATACAGATTTAAAGCGTTTTTCAAAGTCACCTCGATACTTCGTCCCAGCTAAAAGCAGACCAAGGTCAACTGAATAAATAGTTGTAAATGACAGTACATCAGGAACCTGATTAGCTACGATGCGCTGGGCTAAACCTTCAGCAATCGCTGTTTTACCAACGCCGGCCTCACCAACAAACATTGGATTATTTTTTGAACGTCGACAAAGAACCTGAATACAACGCTCAAGCTCACCTTCACGACCAATCACTGGATTTAATTGTCCTGCTAATGCTTTTGCATTTAAATTAACGGTATACATCTCAATCAAGTTTTCCTCGCCTTCTGCATCACGCTGTGATGGAGAGAGACTTTCCTGTTGAGGAAACTGAGGCTGCTGATCAAATTGAGCATCATCCTGAGAGCGTGAAACATTCTGAGTAATGTAATTCACGATATCAATACGAGTAACATTCTCTTGATTTAAAAAGTAAACAGCCTGACTATCTTGCTCGCCGAAGATCGCTGAGAGAACATTCATTCCATTCACCTCAGGGGTTCCCATGCTCTGGACTTGATATATAGCTCGCTGCAATACACGCTGAAAACTTAGTGTAGGCTGAATATCTCGATCAATATTAGCAGGAACTCGAGGTGTGGTTTCATTAACATAAATTTTCAGGCCAGCTTGTAAGCGCTCAATACTAACGCCACAAGCGATTAAAGCATGGCAGGCTTCAGGATTTTCGAGCAAACACAACAAAAGATGCTCTACAGTTATAAATTCGTGGCGTTGCTCACGTGCATGAGTAAACGCTTCATTGAGTGAGTATTCTAGTGATCGACTAAACATAGCTAGCCCTCCTATTGTGTCATGTTCACCCCTCTTCCCTGTTCATATTATAACCAAATCCTTTACTCTTACTGTAGTTAACTTTTCAATTTTTTTCCTACTATTTTCAATATTTTTTTAAAACACCTTTTAAACTATAATTAATTCAATTCATTAAAAATACAACTTAAATTTCACTTTAATTAAGGGATAAAATAACGAATTAACTACAAGATCAATAAGTTATCAACTTTAGATAAAAAAACTAATGGTTTCTTAAGGTAAATTAGGTACACTATAATCTAAGAATGGGATAAAGAAACCACCCATTCAATAAAAAACTTAAACATAGTTAACAACGGACATGAACTATGCAATACAATCAACATCGCCTCTTCCAACCAAACCTGTTCCCTCAGTTAATAAAAAGCATATTGCAAGGCAATCCGGACGAAGTTGAATATATCTTAAAAAAACAACCGCAATTAACACCTGAATCTCTACCCCAACAAAATAACCTCAATATTCTAAACCCAATATTTTTGAAAGAAGCATTCAGTTATCAACCAGAATTAATAATTCCGGCAGCTCTAACACTAGTCTCACTCACTAAGATTCAGCAACATTCTGACACCAACAGGAGACAGGTTGAAAAAATCCTAAGGCCACTACAATTACCGCAACATGTAATCGATATGATCATTACAAACCCGGTCATTCTTGGTCTCATAGTATGCACACCCACGCCCACAGGGATTAGCGATAATCGAGCCGATGTTTTATCGATGCTGTATGAACACAAACCTATTAACCTAGAAAGTGCTGCAATGATAATGCCTAAGGAACTTCGCCAAAATATCAATAATGGATTATCATGCCTAGCCGTACAGCAGGAAAATATCTTAGTCGCCTGTTAGCCTAATGGCGATGCACCAACATACAATCACCGTAACTAAAAAAACGATACTGCGAATCAACAGCATGCCGGTAAGCCTTACGCATTAAATCATAGCCGCCAAAAGCAGACACTAACATAAGCAATGTAGACTGTGGCAAATGAAAGTTTGTTAACAAACTATCAACAACATTAAATTTAAAACCAGGAGTAATAAACAGATTTGTATCACCCTCAAAAGGTGCAAGCTGACCTGAGAGCGCAGCCGTCTCTAATGCACGCAAAACTGTAGTACCGATAGCAATCACTCTTCCACCTCGCTTGCGACAAGACTCAATCGCCTCACAAACAGAAACAGAAACCGTTATCCATTCTTTATGCATAACATGTTCTGAAAGAGATTCAACACGTACAGGCTGAAATGTTCCAGCACCAACATGCAAGGTGATATACTCCATGGCGATAGATTTTTTTTGCAACTGATCTAACAAAGCATTATCAAAATGCAAGCCCGCTGTCGGTGCAGCAACAGCCCCTACCTGTTGGGCAAACACAGTTTGATAACGCTGAAAATCAGTTTGATCAGGCTGACGTGTAATATATGGGGGCAATGGCAAGTCGCCGTGT
This sequence comes from Coxiellaceae bacterium, assembly GCA_003450655.1. GTDB lineage: Bacteria > Pseudomonadota > Gammaproteobacteria > Coxiellales > Coxiellaceae > UBA9148. Next base: position 3,148 of record DMFG01000081.1, read on the forward strand.
AACTCCAACCAGGCCAACCAGCCAGGGGACTGACAACCCCGGATCTTCAAGCAAAATAAATCATGATCACGCTCTTCAACAACAACAGATAAATCAGCACCTAAATTCAACACCGAGCCAACCTTAGGTGACTTACTGCACTTCAAATGAACCCACGCCGTTTGGGAGTCAACTATACGTTCTACTAGCCCCTCTACCTTACCGCCCGTTATTTTTCTACCAGAAAACCTTGCAGGAAATACCCGAGTATCATTAAAAATAATTAAATCATCAGGCTGAACAAGATCAACAATATCTTGAAAATCACTATCAGAAAAATGTTGTTGGGTCGCATCAATTGTTATCATTCGACTACGAGATCGCTCAATTAGAGGCTCTTGAGCAATAAGCTCTGATGGTAAAGCATAGTCAAAATCTGCTGTGGTGTATGTCATAAGGCCTCATATACGGAGTCAGGAATAAGAAGTGAGATACTACCTGAAACACACAAAAAGATAAATCAGCCGAAGAAAATAACTTATCTATCTGATTTATATATATTTAATACATAAAAATAGTGCTTGTTAATGCTTGCAAAGCAACCTCCCATATTAAGATAGCATCTTAAATTAATATTACCTTAAGGAAAGTATTGTAAAATAATGGGAGATATTTAACCAAAAAGAGCATACTCAGCTATGAGCACTCATCAAAAACTCAAAACATCATTATGTAGACAAATCCTACGACATCAAGGGAAGTTAATTCGCCATAATCCAAGCATTGTTATATGCCCAATAATTGAGGCTTTAATCAGCTGGGGGCTAATCCTACTAGTTGCACACCCGTTTATTAATCACTATCAACAAAGCGACAACCTCGACATATCACTATCCCTACCTACATTAATAAAAATTACTGTATTCCTAATCAGCTACCATTGTTTAAAACATCTAATCCA
>DMFG01000044.1 GCA_003450655.1 Coxiellaceae bacterium
ATAAAGAAATTAAATTACAGGTAATATGTGGTGCCCCGGGGCAGAATCGAACCACCGACCCGAGGATTTTCAGTCCTCTGCTCTACCGACTGAGCTATCTGGCCATCAACGGTGAGAGTCGAACATTAAACCGAACACCAGACACGCAGTCAAGGCTTGATTGAAAAAAAATGATAATTTAATGCTAATGGTCTTAAAAAAAACAATCTATTTTCCCCTAAAGAAATATAGCTAATAGGAAGACACCGAGGTAATGATTAAACATCTTCCACGGAACAATTCACTTCATAACCTGAAAACTTGCGCACATTAAACACACCCGTATCCATAATCCAATATTGCCCCTTAATAGCCTGCAATACACCCTCAACAACTGGCGTCTTATCTAAAGATAAGCTGACCACTTTACTGGGGTATTGAGACACGGGAAAACGAATATCTAGCGGGCTCTGATCATTCATCATAACGATCGTACCGACAGGATAGCGATCGATGAATGCATCTAACTCCTCTTTAACCAGAGCTAATAATCGATCACGCTCCGCGATCAAGTCGATTGAGACAGCGTCTTGCTTGAGCATGGTACGCCAATTGGTTCGATCAGAAACATGAGGTTTAAATAACACCTCTATCATCCCTGCTTGATAGCGATTCGAGGTTTGCAAGAAAGGTAGTGCTTGCATGGCGCCTTGATCAATCCAGCGAGTGGGTACCTGTGAGGTTCGAGTAATACCCACCTTTAAAGCGGAACTGTTTGCCAAATAAACCACATGAGGTCGATTGCATTGCTGATGCGCCCAATCATCTTCAGGGCACCCACCTTCCTCTACTAAACATTTTTCTGGGTGTAAAATGCAATTATTACATTCGTAAATTTTTTTCATGCACACGTAACAATGCCCTTGTTGAAAGCTTTTACTGGTCTTTCGGCCGCATTGCACACACCAAATCTTTCCCGTATGCTCAAGCCGAACTTTGCGGCCTATGCAAGCATTTAAATCTAGCGGTGCATCAGGCATTGCCAGTGAATATGCAACTGTATCCGCATGGATACTACTCATTTTACGCAGCACACCGTGTGATGACATATCACTCTCCTTTAAAATGCGCTGGGCGCTTTTCATTAAATGCTGCAATCCCTTCTTGACGATCTGCTGATGCTAACAACTGGTTATAATGAGCCACCTCAACCGCATAATCTGCTTTAACATCAGGTTGAACGGCATGCTGAATGGAAGCTTTTGCATGACGAATCGATAACGGCGCATTATTAGCAATAGTGACTGCGATTTCTAACGTTTTAGCGATCAATTGGTCTGGTTCAAATAGTGCATTAACCACACCGGCTTCACGTGCTTCGTCAGCAGGTATCTGTCGACCCGTTAAAATCCATTCTTTTGCGCGTCGCAGACCACAGGCACGTGGTAAATGTTGAGTACCTAAAGCGCCAGGCATAATGCCCAACCGCACTTCAGGTAAGGCAAAACACGCGTTAGTTGACGCATAGATCATGTCAGAAGCTAGAGCCAACTCAAAACCACCGCCAAAAGCGTAACCATTAACAGCAGTTATAATAGGTACAGGACATTGACACATGGCTAACATCGCCGCTTGCAAACAAGCATGCTGTTCACGCCAAGTGCTTTCATCTAACCCTAATCGCTCTTTTAAATCCGCTCCGGCACAAAAGGCACGCCCACCCTCTCCAGTCAAAATGACGCAACGCGTATCATGCGTTAGCGATACCCAAAAGTGATGCAGCTCTTGCATCATCACAGAGTTAATCGCGTTTAATACGCTAGGACGATTCAGTGTCAGTAAGACAACACCATCAACCGGCGCAGAGACTAGCAGAGTTTGATAATCCATAACAAACCTTAATTATTGAATAACCAGAAAGCTAATGCATCACATTAATAATGCTAAAGTAATACATGAATCACACAAATGCCTTGGAATTATACTATTCAGTCGCAGAGTGTTGCGTTTTCCACAACTCATAGCCGCCCGTCAAGCTATAGACCTCCTCAAAACCTTGATCAATCAGGTGCTGAGCAACCGATTGACTGCTAATACCGTGATAACAATATACGAGAATTGGAGCAGATTTATCGGACTGATTACAAAAATCTTGAAGCATCGGCATCGACAAATGGACAGCACGAGGAATATGCCCTTCATCATAACTTTCGGCATCTCTAACATCTGCCACAATCACATCACTGTCTGATAATAACTGCGATGCTTCTTCACAACTTAATTGTGTATACATAAAATCTCCCCAAAACCCTTAAATAAACGAACCACATTATTACTAGAAAATTATCGATCTGCAAATAAAAAACACCCTGATTATTACACCCACCACCGGTGCCACATGGCAAACATGACGGCGTAAGTGGCGCTACAAATCACACCGCCCCACAATATTTCCCAAGCAGATATCCACCAAGACCAGCCCGATAAGATAGCAAGGTTGGTTAAGTCAAAGACACCATAAAAGAGCACACCCAACAGAAATCCCTGAAAAAACACTTTAGCCCAAGAGCACGTAGCTGGTAGCTGACCGCAAAAATACCATAAACCAACCACCATTAGCGTATAACAGGCCAGAGCAGCCCATGCATTTAATTGTATTTTATCATTAACTTGCCTCAATAAGTTAGGGTAATGGTTTGCATATAAAGGCCCCATCACTTGCGATATAAATACCAGATCAATCACCAAGAAAAAGAAAAAACCCACACACCAAACGCCAAAGCCTCGCATATACTCCCCCTATCTAGATACACTATTTATGGATAAAAAAAACTGAACATCATTTAACTGACTTTTCCACTAAAACTCAATAGATTAGGTACAATATTTTCATCCGATTTGCTTTTTAAAAATAAATCACTACTATTATAAATGCTTAAAATAAACTTAGGAGATAAGCAATGAAGAAATTTCTTTCAACAGCACTAATCGGTACCGCGTTAATCGCAGGTTCAATGTCTGTACAAGCACAATCATTCCCGGGAGGAGAAGGGCCAGGACCAAAATACATGAATGCTGGCACTGTCCAGACAATGGTCATGAAAATGAAACGAGAAAATGGCAGTAAAACAGGCGTAGCGATTTACGGTAAGCTCAATAATAATGGAGTATCATTCGGTAACAGAAATGAATCAGGCATTGGGTTTGGCTCAGGAGGCCGTGGAGTTAACATCGGCAAGGGAGATGCGCGAAACGCTCTTAAAGCCCTTGGTATCAGTAGCAGCAAGACTGATTTAAGCGGCGCAGTTATGCTAGTAGTATCAAGCAAAAACGGTAAAACTAGCTTTGAGGCACAATGTCAGAGAAGTGTCATGCTTGACATGAAAGGCGCTTCATGTGGAAAACTGGTAGTAGCCAAAAAATATAAGCAAGCACAGCAATCTTTAATGGGGAAAGTGGTTAAAGTAGAACTTGCAAGCGACGTCAACTCAGGTCACTCAGGTCCTGGTGGCCGTAGATAATCACTAAGTTCATCGAACTTTTGTGAAAAGAGCAGCATTAGCTGCTCTTTTTTTTGGCCTATGAAATGCGATACCTCAACCACTGCGTGGTTAAGGTGTGCTGCATACGATGGTGCGCACCACGCTCATCTAAGTGCTCAAGATCAATAATATCCATGGGCTGATGATGCCACGAACAAGCATACACAGCCTTTGTTCGCTGGCCGGTTTCTGGATCAATTTGCCACTGTAAACATTGAGCACACACCCCTTTTAACATGCACTGCATGGGTCCATATACAGAAGCCACCCATTGTGCCTCTGCGTGAAAAACAGAGTGCTTTTGATGACGATAAGCATTCAATGATCGCAAGTCATCACCATCACCAAACACAAACACTTGGCTTGCCGATGAGAGTCGCACAGCCTTACTTGGAGCTTGTGAGTCATAAGCGTCTACTGCCTCAAGGGTATTGCCATCCGTCAAAGACCAGTCGGAGATTAACGAAGATAGATAAGTTGAAGCGATAGCTTGCCAGGATTGCGGTAATGTCCCGACATAGAGGACTGTATGCCCAGCTTGTTGATAAGCTTTAGCTGATGACAACACGTAACATAACCCCATGAGGCCACCCATCACAGCCACCGTACTGAGTGTCTTAGGGAGTTGATGTTTAACACCACTGGGGCCCATTAACGCAATGGGTTCATTAGGTTGCAGCAGACAAGCCAACACCGCATTAACGGATTTTCTCTCAATCAAAAATCGCAATTGATCGGGCTGCCCTTCCACAGGAATAGCCATTACCGCTAAAGCCTCCATTTGCAATAGTGTGTCGCCTTGCTTGGGCGCTAGTGTTTCAAAGTTTTGTAAGCGATAAAACTGACCCGGTGTAAAACAACGCGCTGCTTGAGGGGCTAGGACAATCAATTCAAACAGATCATCAGCAATGACGGTGTTTGACACCACCGTGGCTGAGAACTGATACTGCATGTGATCTGCAAAACCTGAATAATCATCTTTATCTGATACATTATTTTTATCGCTTAAATGACTAATAATATTGGGATATATTTTT
>DMFG01000124.1:0-4314 GCA_003450655.1 Coxiellaceae bacterium
TGTTGTATCTGATAAAATAGACGATTTACAATATAATTCTCTATTAATCTTATAGATAGCTGTTTTTTTTACCTTACGATGTATAGCTTTCAAACCTTAAGTATGCATTATTATTTAGAAAAGGATGGATAAGCTTTATTTATTCTTAAAAAATCAAGGGTTAAGTGACATATTAGCAGCAATACTAGATTCTTCTCGATACTTTTTTTGTACAGAAAAGACGTCTGAGGCAAGATTAAATAGTGTGCCTTTATTTGAAAAGCATACTTCTAATTCTTGTTTTGATTTCGGGTATAGATAGAGAGTGTCCTGTGTAATCTCCTCAATGGCATATTTTAAAACTTTTTGTACTGTTTTATTTTCAGCGCCTGCTGTACTTAATAATTGCTCATCTAGTGAGGCTAAGTCGCGGTTTGATTCGCTGCCGAAGCAATTATTGATATGGTCATGGCATAAGTTTGTATACTTTTGAATAAGATTAAATGTGGCTTCATATTTAGTAGCGAACATAAAAATAACACTACAAGCAGCTAATGTATAGATAAGTGTTGCATTATTAATGCGGTTAGATAAACTTTTTTCTGTATAAAAGTAACCTTGAAGGCTTTGTAATAAATTACATCCTAATGCTGATGCATAAATAAAGAATGTAACACATGAGTTTCTTCCTTGCTTTTTGCTAGATTCTAAATCTTTTGTACCTATAGCTTGTAATGAAAGATATCCCAGTTGTTTTAATATAAAATCTGTAAGACCGAAGCCCGCCCATGATAAGTTGATGCAAAGTGGTCCGACAGATGATAATGCTGAAATAAGGTAGCATAATGCTAGCCGTACTTCCTCTTGTTTTTTATCAAGGGAGGTTGTCCAGCTCTCTGTCCAATCAAGAACAGAGGCGAAGTTTGAGTTTACAGCAGCAATAGCCATGCAAATAAAGAGGAAGGATAGTGTTAATTGTATGAGCAAGCTAGGGGTATGATTATCATATAGGGCTATCGTTTCCATTAAGTCAGATAGATCATCTTCCACTAGTTTCTTAATAAGGTTGTCAATGGTATCTATTGACACTTTTTCGGTAGTATTGTTGCTCTCCATGGTTTTCATTTTCAATGTAATAGTAGGAGTGCTATCTGATATTTGTTTATCACTGGGAATGATCAGGTTACCTAGGACTTTGCTAGTATGATCTAAAATACGTATACGTGTTTCTTGATGGCGGGATTTTCGGTATTCTTCTGGAGGCGAACACCACATGCGTAGTGTATCTTTGATGCTATCTAATAGGGAGTTGTACATTCGAACACCTGTTGGTGTTTTAATGTATCCAATCGCATAGTTCGTGAGAAAAGTTCCCCCAGCAAATAAGATGGGGATAATCCCTGTGTAGGGGGAGTACTGGTAAACCATGGCTGTAGATGAAATAGCGTAGAAAAAACCAAATATTTGAGATGCTAGCGGGCTTGTTTGTTCTTTTTCGTATATGAAGTATTGCTCATTAGTGGTTTCATTAATTTCCTCAAAGTTTTCGCCGGTGGTCGATTTGGCCTCAAGATCACCACTAATTCGTTCTTGTTGATCTTCTTTGTTACGAGGTGGGTAGTAGTTTGAGACATTACGGTTATAAAAAGCCCATGTTGGGATAGACCCAAAGGTAGCTAAAAAATAACAGAAAAAAATTCCTTCCGGATTTTCAGTTTTAATAAAATTATTTGCAAAGATTTGTTCTATAGGAACGAAGGATTTTGATGCGGCTAAACCAGTAATTGCTAAAATGCTGGTTTTCCGTAAAAACTGTGTGTAATGCCAAGTTGCATTAGTGATGACAGAGCTATCATCTCCTGTATCATTACTCGAAAGAGGAGATGTACTACTGTCTTTGTGAGCGATTGGTTCTGGTGTCATTGAGGTTAGACTTGAGGCTGTGATTGACGAGAGGCTAGATTATTCCGTGGAATTTAGTAATTAGCAAGTTCATTTCAATGGCTTAGGAGTAGTTAATTTTTTCTTAATGTCTCAGTGCAGCTACTTTTTCTGTGTTGGTCCCATCACTGAAGTTTTGCATTGATTTATTTTTTGTCGCTATAAGAGTAGTAGTAATAGCCATATTTAGAATAAGCATAACTTTGTATTTTTTTCGAAAAGTAATTGCACACCAAGCCATTGACGGGAATTTGATTATGTTGACAGCGCTTGATGGTAGCTTGTAGTTCTTTACGACTATTTTTCCCAAGACCTACTAGCATAAAGTTTGTACCTGCTTGTTTGCTAACAATCAAGGCATCTGTCACTGCCATAATTGGCGATGTGTCTAAAACAATCAAGTTGTATTGCGTTCTAGCTTGCTGTATTAGCTCGTTAAATCGAGGGCTAGATAATAATTCAGTCGGATTTTTCGGGTAGTGGCCTGCAGTGATTAAGTCACAGTTATTAGTGAGAGGTCGAATGATGGATTCTGCTGATGCTTTATTTTGCAGGTATTCGCTCAAGCCTGGGCTTCTCGACCCTTCTATGAATTTATGACAGCGCCCCTTACGGATATCGGTATCGATGACTAATATACGTTGTCCGGATTCTGCAAGTACAGAGGCAAAATTTAAACTAATGAAAGATTTACCAACCGATGGGCTTGGCCCCAGTATCGCAATCACATTGTTACTGGCTTGAGTTAAGTGAAGTTGTAAGGCAGTTTTTAAGCTTCGTAAACTTTCTATAGCAGGATCTGTGGAGTGTATGTCGCGTAATAAAGGTATTTTGGTGTCATTTTTTTCTGATTCTTTAACTGAGTGTTGTTGTTCTCGGCTAAATGGAATGACAGCGTTAACCGAGATACCTAATAGTTCTTCGATGCTTTCTGGGTCCATTTCACCTGATAATAATAAGTGGCTTGCTAATAATCCAATGGCTACTAATGTAAAGCCTGCAAACATAGATGCCAGTACAATAAAGGACTTGTGAGTAGGTAGTGGTGAGAGAGGGAGTGTTGCATAATCTAAAATGCGAACATCACCAGTTGTTCCGGCGCGTAGTACGCTGAGCTCTTGAATTTTAGAGAGTAAGTTTGAGTAAAGTGTTTCTTTGACTTTGACTTCTCGCATCAGTGATAGGGCTTTTTGATCAGAGTGCGGCAATTTCTTTGCTTCGCTTTCTAGTGCTGAAAGGGCGGCCTGTTGTTTGTGTATTTTTTCATTAATGGCTATGACGATTGGGTGTTTTTCGGTAAATCCTTGCTGAAGTTGAGTTTTTTCGAGTTTAAGTGCTTCTAAATCGTTCTGGCTCTTAACGAGTTGCGTGAGCATCATTTTTGACTCAGCGGAAATATCTAGGATATTACTTTGTGAGCGGTAATTATTCAGTTGTTTCTCTGAGTGATTCAGGTCTGTTTTTACTTTGGGTAGTTGTGAATTAATAAACTGAAGTGCTTGAGCCGCTTGTTGAGATTTCTTTTGAATATCTTTTTCTTGCGTGGTGTTAATGATGGCGTTGAGAATCTTTTGAGCTTGCTGAGGTTTTCCCCAAGTGAAAGTAGCTTGTACAACTCCGGTCTCGCGTAGGTAGCTGTTTTTCTGTGCTTGATCACCTTGATCGCTGACTTTAAGTTGTCCGGATAGCATTTTCGCATAGTAGGGTGTTGGGATTTTTGCAATGGAGAAAGTTGCTCCTGGATTGGCTGTCAGTGAATCAATTTCAACGCTCAGTCCTTGATAGTCTTTAGACGTCGCATTGACTCGTTGGCCGGTTTTTCCAGACGCGATAAGGTTATTGTTGGATGCATCATAGATTTTAAATGATTGGTTTTTCCCGGCTATTAATGTTAAGGGAAGAGTTGGCATGCTGTGTGGCAAGCTGAGCGAGCCAAGCTTAACTGATTCACCGCCCCACGCATAGGAAGACAGCCCTAGGAACGGTTTGCTGAGCTCCTCTTGGTTGTGGAGTTTGGCTATGCTTTTCCCTATGAATGGAAGGTAGTGAGGTGTAATGGATAGGTTGAGTTGTAAGTTTTGTGCGACAGGCCCAAGGATATAACGAGAATGCATGAGTGCATTTTGGACTTGTGTCGCCGATGCTTTACTCATCATTCTGCTCCAGCTAGAAAGACTGTTGAGTACACTCTCACTGGATTCCTGGTCGTTAATTTGTAGTAGTGCTGCTGATTGATAGAGAGGGGTGGTGCGTAGTGCTATTACAATCCCAAACAGTAGGCCAATGACGCTGCCGAGTATTAGCCAGGCCCAGTTGGTCCAGAGGATATTAAATAGCTGTCTAAGATCAATTTCTTCAGTTGATAGTGAAGGGATGTTAAATCGATTTGATGGG
>DMFG01000124.1:4714-7366 GCA_003450655.1 Coxiellaceae bacterium
TTGATGGTTTCATTCCAATTAGAAATGTGAGCTGTTGGCACATAGATAATATCATCTGGGTAAAGACGAAATTTTTCAGCTAATAATAGGTGGTTGGGTTTTTGTGCGTCTAGAGTGAAAATGATCGGTTGATACTGATTGCCACGCACAACAAAAATTTGTCCAACATTCGCAGTGGTCGGGTTGATTCCACCACTAGCTGCGATCGCATCGAGTACACCTACACGCTTATCTGTCAGAGGTACAATGCCAGTATTGTTAACAGCCCCAATAACATGAACGGTTTTGCTGCGGAAGCCCACAACCCTTACGCTCACCTGGGGTGATTTAATGTATTGGCTGAGGTGATGTGTTAATGATTGGCGAATTTGTCCAACCGTCATTCCTGCAACGTGTAGATTGCCTGCATAGGGAAAGAAAATATTTCCTTTGGCATTAATTAATGTGCCAGAAACGGTGTCTGTGGCCTGTGTGGTGCCTACAGTCGTTAAACCTGCGACATTGGTGGCAGTTTGAGATAATAAGGCAGGCGTCGTCAGTTCGGGGTGATCCCAAACAATAATATTAAGGATGTCTGAAGGGCCTACTGTGTAGTCATAGTTATCTTGGTACCACCAGTTTTGCTGGTTGATATCTGGTGAGTGAATGCTTTGTGCGTAGAGTTTTGCATCAATATGGTAAATGGCTGGTTGGTAAGTTTCCGTGCCTGTAGTAATTGGTGCGCTGGCGGAGGTGGTTGAAAAATAACTGCCGGGCGTGCTGCATGCAGTGAGAGCTATGCTGAGTGAAATAATAGGGAGTGTTTTTAAAACCAGTTGAATTTTTGATTCCACGCGTTCAATCCTTGTATTATCATTTCCAGTGTTTCCTCAAACGCTCTTAATGATCGTTGGTATGGGTCTGGAATATCCTTATTTTCACACAGCTGGTGAACCTTGCCACAAGCGGTTGGAAATTTACCTAGGATATTGTATTTATGTAGTTTCTCTGCTGCAAGGATTAAATCACTTTCTTTAATAATCTCTTCAGTTATCTGTCTTCCTTGGTGTTCAGTGCAATAAATATTGTATTTATTTAGAGCAGATTGTGCGTTATCTGTGGCTGCATGACCTTGCATAGCGCCAATGCCAGCTGAGTGCACTATCAAAGAAGAGGATGAGGGGAGTTGAGATTTTAAGTAATACTCGGCCATTGGGCTTCGGCAGATGTTTCCTGTGCATATCATTAAGACAGATTGTATCATGTGCGACTTCCTTGCTCTAAATGAGAATTTTTTGAGTATATTAGTTTAAATGATTCTAAATTGATATGTTTTATAAAGTTCCCTAGTATCTTTTAAATGTTTACGTTAGAATTCTGACCCCATGAGTATCGTAAGCAACAAGCCAATCTGGCATTTATTACAAGAGCATTCTCAACAAATGCAATCGATCGCTATGCAGGATCTATTTCTTGCCGATAGTCATCGTCCAAGACAATTCTCTGTAAGCGCTTGTGGAATCACGTTAGATTATTCAAAAAATCGTGTGACATCATCCACGCTTGAGCATTTGCTCGAGCTGGCGGACATTCAACGAGTTCCAGAGGCTATAAAAAATTTGTTCTCAGGTGCTGAAGTTAATGGTTCAGAACAGCGGCCGGCATTGCATACGTTACTGAGATCCCCTGAAAGCTTCAAACTGGATGGTTTTGAGGCTGAGTGTACTGCTGTCCATGAATCACTATCCCAAATGGAAGCTATCAGTAAGGCTGTATCAGAGGGACGCTTACGAGGGTGTAACGGTGATCAGATTACTGATGTTATTAACATAGGTATTGGTGGCTCGGATTTAGGTCCATTGTTATTGTCTGAAGCGTTAAGTCCTCAGGCAGTATCTGGTATGTCATTACACTTTCTGTCCACGCATGATAAAGCTTATGTAGACTTACTATTAAAACGGTTAAATCCGGCAACAACGCTAGTGGTTGTGGTGTCTAAGTCATTTACAACGCAAGAAACCTTATTGAACTATCAACAAGTAAAATCTTGGATGTTGCAAGCGGTAGATGATTGGTCTTTGATACAGTCTCAGTGGTTTGCAGTTACTGCATCCCCTCAGAAAGCAGAGCGTGAAGGTTTTAGTGAAAGTCACGTGTTATCTATTTGGGATTGGGTGGGTGGCCGTTATTCCTTGTGGTCTGCTGTTAGCTTATCGGTTGTTATAGTGCTTGGTATTGATGTTTTTAAACAACTATTAAGTGGCGCTCATGCAATGGATCAGCATTTTCAGCATGCACCGTTATCTGAAAATATGCCGGTCATATTGGCATTATTGGGTGTGTGGTACCAAAATTTCCTCGATGCAACCACTCATTTAGTGGTGCCTTACAGTAGTTTTTTAGATGGCTTGCCGCGTTATTTGCAGCAGCTTTTCATGGAAAGTCAGGGTAAGCGTGTCACTCAGTATGGAGAGCCAGTTGAGTATTCAACGGGGGCTGTGATCTGGGGGCAGAGTGGTACGAATAGTCAGCATAGTTTTCATCAATTATTAATGCAGGGGACTCACTGTATTCCGGTTGATTTTATTGTGCCTAAGAAGCAGAGTGATGGCAGTATTAATCAAGAGTTGATTGCACACGCCTTAGCGCAAAGCCAAGTGTTGATGGAAGGTT
>DMFG01000206.1 GCA_003450655.1 Coxiellaceae bacterium
ATTAACCCGCAGCTTTCACGTCTCCACTGCTCAAATGCAACTCACACTCAATCTATTCATGATCGTCAGTGGCTTCTCTCAACTATTTTTTGGCCCCTTAACAGATCGCTTTGGCAGACGAAGTATTACATTACTCACAATATGCCTATTTTCCATAGCTAGCTTAATGTGTGCTCACGCCAGCAATCTAACCACATTACTGATCGGCCGTATTCTTCAAGCCGCTGGATCCTGCGGTATGCTAGTACTCGGTTTTGCCATTGCACGTGATCTCTGTGAAAACCAACGCCTAGCAAAAGTTTACAGTTATTTAAATGGCGCCATTGCTATCTCTCCCATGTTTGCCCCTTTTATAGGAAGCTACCTTGATGTCCACTTTGGTTGGTCAGCCACCTTTGAAAGCCTCTTAATCATTAGCCTCTTAGCCAGCAGCCTCTATTTTTCACTCATACCAGAAAGTTGGCCTCGATCACAACGCATCACACTCTCGTCACAGCTATTTCCTCAATACCTAAGGATTTTTAGTGATCGTACATTCTTCCTCTACACACTCACTAGCGCCTTTGGACTATCCTACTTATTTATTTTCTGCGCGACCTCTCCCGTATTAATTATATCGCTACTCCATGTCCCCGAACTACATTACGGCTATTATTTCTGTTTTATGGGAATATCACTCTTTTTAGGCAGTCTTATTTCTGGATTAATTGTTGAAAAAATCGGTATCTTTAACACGGTTATCTATGGGTTAGTGATTACCCTATTCGGCAGCTTAGTCATGCTCACTATTCATTGGTGTTATGGACTCACACTGTATGGATTTGTGTTACCTATGGTCATTATTGGTATTGGCGGAACATTTTGTTTAGGCGCTGGAAGTGGCGGATCCATGATCCCCTTTAGCAACCAGTCAGGAATGGCTGCAGCCCTTGGTGGTGCCTGTCGATTTTTATATGCAGGCCTCATCGGATTAATTATTGCAAAACACATACCCTCCACATTACCTTTAGCTATTCCTGCCTGTGTACAGAGTATCGTAGGTGTCTGCTTACTCTATCATTATCGCCATCAACTGCGACTCATCGAGTAAATCATAAGGTATTTATGCTTGCTGACCACCGACCGTCATAGCATCCACTTTCAAGGTGGGTTGTCCAACGCCTACTTCAACAGACTGACCATCTTTACCACACATGCCCTGCCCTTTATCGAAGGCTAAGTCATTACCGACCATGGACACTTTATGTAAAACCTCAGGGCCATTACCAATTAATGTTGCGCCTTTAACGGGGTGAGTCACTTTCCCATCTTCAATCAAATAGGCTTCACTCGCACTAAATACAAATTTCCCCGAGGTAATATCAACCTGCCCACCTGCGAAATCCACTGCGTATAGACCTCGCTTTACCGATGCAATGATTTCATCCGGATCACTTTCACCAGGTAGCATGTACGTATTCGTCATTCGTGGCAGCACTAATGATGCATATGACTCACGACGACCATTACCGGTTGAGGTTTTTCCCATCAGCTTTGCATTTAAACGGTCATACATATAGCCTTTTAAACGACCATTCTCAATTAACACTGTGCGCTGCGATGAAGTACCCTCATCATCGATCGTTAATGAGCCTCGTCGGTCTGTTATCGTTCCATCATCAACAATGGTACATAATGGTGAGGCCACCATTTCTCCCATCCGATGACTAAACGCGGAACTGCCTTTACGATTGAAATCAGCCTCTAAACCATGACCAACCGCTTCATGCAATAATACTGCAGGCCATCCAGGTGCTAATACCACGGGCATCATACCCGCAGGTGCTGGTACAGCTTCTAAGTTCATACACGCTTGCTGAACGGCTTTATCGACATATTGCATAGCAATATCATTATCGATAAAAAATTGATAATCCGTGCGACTTCCACCGCCCGCATTACCCACTTCTCGCTGCCCATTATGCTCAACAACGACACGTACAGAACAAGATACTAATGGGCGAATATCTGCGGCCAACACACCATCGCTATTAAGCACTAACACCGTGTCATACGAAGCGGATAATTGGGCAGTCACTTGCGTGACTCGAGAGTCTTTTGCACGGGCAACCGCGTCAATACGTTGTAACAAAGCTACTTTATTGTGGTCTGACAACGAAATTAATGGATTAGCTGACGAATACAAAGCCTTTGGAGCCGTCGTATTTAACAAGGCAATTTGCCCTGTTTGGCCACCCTGAACAATGGAACGCGCAGAAGAAACTGCATTGGTTAATGCGATTTTAGAGATATCATCGGCATAGGCAAAACCCGTTTGAGAACCACTCATCACACGCAAACCAAAGCCACGCTCCATATCAAAATCAGCTTGCTTAACAATACCTTCATCTAACACCCAACTCTCTTCCACTGAGGATTGCAAATAGACATCTGCATAGTCGACAGAAGCTGACATCGACTTTCCAAGAACCGACTCTAACAAACTCAGCTCAATCTGATCAGGCTCTAATAAATCATGTGATACTTGTTTAATAATATCCATCGTCTTCCTCACTTACAGACTTAATATTGCCGGCGTGATAACCCCGCCTGCAAGGCTACTACTAATAAAGGCCAAACCAAATAACCTGCAACCCAAGGTGATAATAAACACCAAGCACTCATGGATAAGCCTATATATTGCAAAACCACCCACTGCAAACATTGATTAACCTTTACTAATAAGGTCACAAAAAATCCTTGTTGCCAAATGGGCAAACTGGATAGTACTTTTCGAAATCGTGCTGCAATAAAAATGACGATCACATATCCAAAGGCATGAAATCCCAATAATGCACCCGTAGCTAAGTCCATCAATAGACCTAACAGGCATACAGTGATCAAACTTCGAGGAGAGTCATCTTTAATGGTCCAAAACAAACAAACCAATAATAGTGCATCAGGGAAAATCCATTGCCATGCCACAGTCAATGGCAGCATATTCCAACACATTGCAAATAACACCGAGACACACCACACGGTACGAACTCGCCAACGTTGATACTTAATATCATAATCACTGGTGATCATTAGTTTTCTCGATAAGTTGAGCGACCGATTGTTTCAAAGCCGCATGATCTGGCCACGCTAATAAAACTTGTTCAGAGCGATCAATGTGCGCCAAGATAGATAGGGTAATGATGGCTTGATGACTACCCTCTACAGGGGTAATCGCTTTTACTCGTCCAACAGGGTAGCCTGCAGGAAAGCGCAAACCAAATCCAGATGATACAAACAAGTCTCCAACCTGAATATCTTGAGAACCGTAACCATGCACTAATTGCATGGTATGAGATCGTCCGCGACCCTGTGCCACTGCTCGCACACCACTCCGCTGATCTAAGACTGGGATAGCAAACTCTTTATCAGAAATTAATAACACTTTACTTGTGTCTTGCGTGACACCCACCACTTGTCCCATGATGCCATAAGCATCTAAAACAGGCTGCCCCAATGAGACACCCAAAGCTTTTCCTTGATTTAAAATCACTTGATCTAATGAAGGGTCAAGGTTAATCGACAGTAATTGAGCAACCTTCACATCACCTTGTACCGTATCAGTGGAACGTAATAGTTCTTTGAGCTGATTATTTTCTCGCTCTAACACTAGCATATGATGCAGCTTAGCCTGCAATAAGAGTTGCTGCGCACGCAATTTGGCGTTCTCTTCAATTAATGCTTTCTGTGATGTCACACTCACACCAACCCAATGCGTAAACCGAAGAGGAAGATCGACTAATGCACGAAAGGGTGAAACAATAACCTCTGCCTGATTACGCCAATAATGAAATGTCGCCAAGCGTTGATCGCATACCATGAGAATAACGACAAAACATACGCAAAAAAAACACTGTATTAATGAAGCGGATGTGGATCGAAAAATAGTTTTCATAAGCACTATCTCTTCCAGTGAATTAACACTCAGCTATTGTTAGAACACACTACGTAGCACCAGCCATTTCACGCTGCACAATCGTACTACGATGATGGGCATAGTATGCAGCTCCTAGCAAAACGTGCGGCGGTTCAATTAAACCTACCACTGGAATTGATTGGCGAAAATCCGTATACACCGATGCTGAAGCTAAACCACGC
>DMFG01000127.1:0-2718 GCA_003450655.1 Coxiellaceae bacterium
TTATGCTAGCTACATACCCATTTCTAGGGATTCTTATCTGGGCAATTATTGGAAAAGGATTAAGATCCTTACAATCCGTCACCAGCGAACTAAAACATCGTGATAGAAACTACCTTGAACCTGTTGATTTGAAACCTCTCCCAACTGAAGTAGAACCACTCATCGATGAACTTAACAGCCTATTTTACAGACTCAAAGAAGCATTTAACCGTCATGAGCGTTTCACATCTGATGCAGCGCATGAGCTCCGTACACCTCTAGCAGCATTAAGCACACAAATTCAAGTATCATTACGAGCAGACACCCCTGAGGCACGCAATCAGTCATTACTCAAGGTACTAGGTGGCGTTAATCGATGCACCCACTTAATTCAACAGCTACTCACACTCAGCCGAATGGCACCTGAAGCCGGCATTCAAAATCCAGTCCCGGTCAAACTTTCCCGTCAAGCCAGTGATGTTGCCGCAATGTTGGCACCAGAAGCCATTACCAAAAACATAGACCTAGAACTCGCCTCACCCAATAGTGACGCCACCATTATAGGAAACCCAACTGCTATCAATATACTCATAAGAAACCTGGTAGATAATGCCATTCGTTATACCCCAGTCGATAGCTTTGTTAAAATAGACATAAATGAGTCAGCTAATCATGTCATTTTACAGGTTATTGATAATGGTCCAGGTATCCCTAAAAATTTACGTGAGCGTGTATTTGAACGCTTTTATCGTATGATTGGCAATAAGGCTTCGGGCACAGGACTAGGCCTTGGTATTGTTTTACAAATTACGAAGCTTCATAAAGCAACGATAGAACTTCTAGAACCAAAAGACCACGGCGGACTAGAAGTAAAAATCACTTTCCCTAAAACACCAGAATAAAAGAAGAGCCTTTACTTCATCAATGAACAGATCGCTTAACAAACATAGCAATCTGATCAGCCACTTTCCCTGCAGCTGCATTCATTGACAATACGCCTGAGTAGGCATCGTTGCCTGGGGCTGGAAGCTGCGCTGAGAAGCGTTGGCTTGCAATTACTTTTTGAGTCGTATTATCTGTCACTGAAGCTAAAACAACAAACTTAACCTGACTAATAGGCTGAAGAAACTCTTGCTGCATGGTTTCTATCGTCGTATTTAATGTATACCGAGTATATCCAGGGTATGGAGCTGAGACTACCGCCTTAAATAAATTAGCTTGTCGGATAGTTGATGACAGCAATGGTAAAAACATCTGTGAAGGCGATGCAACCCAAACGCTATCCGCATAAGACATCAGTTTATAAGGGACCATGGTATACACCATTGCTGAAGTCCCATAGCCTGGTGAAGCATTAGGGGCAGTTACCAACAACGAGGTAGAAGAATATTGCCTGGAAGCAGGCAGAGGCTTTTGGTGAGAAGTCAATGTGTAGCGCGATGGCGCCGATGCTTTAACCGGGCCCATACATCCTGATAGTGCTGAACTGACACATACTATGATAAATAAGAGTGATAATTTTTTCATCGAGCTTCTCCTGGTCCAGGTTGTGCTGGCTGACGGCCGCGGATCAATACTGAGGGATTACGTGCTAATTCATTCGTTAAGCTTTGCAGGCTCAAAGATAAGTGATTCAGTCGATTTACCAGCGAACTAGTAGAGGGTAATAATTGCTGAGTTGTATTTGCCACCAAGACATTGGTAGAACCTAATAGCTTATCTAAGCCATGAGTTGCACTATTAAGAGAATTAACTGTCTTATTAATATCCACCATGGTCTTATTGGTTTGATTTATCAATTCAGGTAATTGCTGAGAACTAACAGCCGCATTTTTCATTGTAACATTAACGGAGTTGATAATTTTTGACCAATCAGGTGATGCTTCAGACAATGACTCAGAAAATCGCTTAAAGTTTTGCATAATGTCAGATAAGGCATCTAAATTCTTCGCATCAAGAACATCACTAATTCGACCTGACAAGTCCTGTAAGTTTTCAGCGACTTCAGGAAGGGCATTAGTAATGGTATTTAACAAGGAAGGCCGAGAGCTAATAACAGGATATGCTTGACCTGGTTTTGCTTCAAGAATCGGAGCATCATCAGTGGTAGCCTCAAGAGCAACGTATGCAGCGCCAGTAATACCTTGAACACTGAGTGTTGCAATGGTACTCGTTAAAATAGGGGCCCCCTGTTTAATCTTCAAACGAATACGAACAAGCTGAGGATTATTAGAATCTAGGGTTACACTATCAACATATCCAACAGGAACACCGGTATAACGAACAGGACTTTGCACGGACAATCCTGTTACATCATCATGAACATACATTACATATGTATGATAAACTGTTCTTCCACCTTTATAATGCATCCAAAAAAATAAAAGTATAGAAATGGCTGCAAATATAACGACAAACAATCCAACCAATGTGTAATTTACCTTTGAAGACATCACTTTACTCCTTACTAATTACCCTTTCTAACGGCAGCCCTATCACCTGAAAAATAAGCCTGAATTAATGGGTGGGTATTATTAACTAAGGACGACATTGGTTCATCTGCAAGCACCCGCCCTTCACCTATAAAAATGACTCGATTTGGCACTCTCCAAAGCGTATCCAAATCATGAGTCACCATGACAAATGTAATTCCTAAACTATCACGTAAGTGCAATACTAATCCGTCCAAATCCGACGCACTCAACGGGTCTAACCCAGCAGTTGGCTCATCTAAAAATA
>DMFG01000127.1:3015-3292 GCA_003450655.1 Coxiellaceae bacterium
CAGCAGTTGGCTCATCTAAAAATACCAGCTGAGGATCTAAAGATATTGCCCTAGCCATAGCAGCCCTTTTTTTCATACCACCACTAAGCTCTGAAGGATACTTATCAGCCACCTCGGGATCTAAACCAGATAATTTTAATTTTAATAAAGCAATTTTTCGCCTTGTATCAGCATCCAAATGCACTAGATGATCAATAGGAAATGTCACATTATCAGCTATCGTTAACGAGGTGAATAATGCACAACTCTGAAACATAACACCCCAGTTATTTTGAAT
>DMFG01000112.1:0-327 GCA_003450655.1 Coxiellaceae bacterium
TCAAATTGGTATTTATAACCCTTTAGGTCAGGTTTATGAGCCAGAAGATCGTGATCAGTTGATGTATTACAAAGAAGATCAAAAGGGGCAACTATTCCAGCAAGGCATTACCGAGTCAGGCTGTATGGCAAGTTGGATTGCGGTAGGTACATCGTATGCTACTACGGGTGTACCAATGGTTCCATTTTTTGTTTATTACTCCATGTTTGGTTATCAACGTATTGGTGATTTAATTTGGGCTGCCGGTGATAGTCGTGCGCGAGGTTTTATTGTGGGTGGCACTGCGGGCCGTACTACTCTTGCTGGTGAAGGGCTTCAGCATCAAGA
>DMFG01000112.1:621-4955 GCA_003450655.1 Coxiellaceae bacterium
TGGTGAAGGGCTTCAGCATCAAGATGGACATAACCTCATGATGTTTGGCATGGTTCCAAATTGTTTAAGCTATGACCCCACATTTAGCTATGAGATGGCAGTTATTATTCAGTATGGTTTAAAGCGTATGTATGAAGATCAAGATGATGTGTTCTTTTACATTACGGCGATGAATGAAAATTATACGCATCCTGCAATGCCTGAGGGTGTTGAAGCGGGAATTGTTGAAGGTATGTATCTTTTCCAGCCCTCGACTTTAGATACTGACACTAGAGTGCAACTTTTAGGGTCCGGAACAATTTTGCGTGAAGTGATCAAAGCTGCTCAGATTCTGGAAGAGCAATATCAAGTGGCATCGGATATTTGGAGTGTGACTAGTTTTAATGAGCTGCGTAAAGACTCTGAGTCGGTGCAGAGAGACCATCGGTTACATCCAGGTCAATCAACACGTGAAAGTATTGTTCAGCGTAATTTTAAAGATTGCTCAGGGCCTTTTATAGCAGCAACCGATTATATGAAACTGAATGCAGAGCAAATTCGTCATGATGTCCCAGGTCAATACGTTGTGTTAGGTACAGATGGCTATGGTCGTAGTGATACACGCGAAGCGTTGAGAGATTTTTTTGAAGTGAATGCGAATATGATTGCCTATACCACCTTAGTGGCATTAGCAAAGGAAGGGCATTTTTCTGCGGATCAATTGCAGCAGGCTCAGCAGACTTTGAAGATTGATGTTGACCGTGTTGAACCTATTTTACAGTGAATGAGAGAGTAAGGAGTAGAGATTGGCTTCAATAGAAACAGTATTAGTGCCAGATATTGGTGGTGCAACCGATGTCGATGTCATCGAGGTCCTAGTGGCTATCGGTGATACTGTCGCCGTTGATGATGCCTTGGTGACGTTAGAAAGTGATAAAGCCTCTATGGAAGTGCCATCGCCTGTCGCAGGTGTCATAGAGAGTATCGCTGTTTCCGTTGGTGACCAGTTATCTGAAGGTAGTGTCGTATTAACAGTTGCAACAGGTGCAGCATCTAATGCTTCTGATGATAGCGCCGTAGCAACGGAAGCATCTGATGCACCGTCAGTTACTATTCAGCCTATTACTATCCCTGATATAGGTGGTGCTGATGCTGTGGATGTGATTGAGGTTTCTGTCAGTGTCGGTGATAACGTGGCTCTCGATGATGCGTTGATGACATTGGAAAGTGATAAGGCTTCTATGGAAGTGCCTTCGCCATTAGCAGGTCGTATTATTAAATTAACGGTAGCTGTTGGCGATAAAGTCTCAGAAGGGGATGTGATAGGCCAAATAGAAGCTATTGCTACATCTGCTTCGCCACAGGTAGAAAAACAATCGATACCAGCTGCTGCTCCCTCTAAATCTCAATCAAAAGCTCAGCCAGCTGTAGCTGCTGCATCTGCTTCGACTCAGCAGCATGGTTTATACATAGGCCCTGCAGTACGTCGTTTAGCACGTGAGTTTGGTGTGGATATTGCCCAAGTTAGAGGTACTGGTCAGAAAGGGCGGATTACAAAAGCAGATTTACAACAGTATGTGAAGCAACAATTACAAGGTGGCGGAAAAGGTGGAGTTGGCTTTGATTGGCCAGAGTTACCTAAAGTCGATTTTTCTAAGTTTGGTGGTGTGACCGATACTCCACTGTCTAAAATTAAGAAACTTTCAGGATCATTTCTGCATCGCAACTGGGTGTCTATTCCGCATGTCACACAATTTGAAGAGATTGATATTACTGAGATGGAAGCATTCCGTCAGCGTCATAAAGCAGAGGCTGCTGAATCTGGTGTCAAGCTAACGCCAATTGTTTTTGTAATGAAAGCGTTGGTTGCATCGTTAAAAGAATTTCCAACATTTAATGCGTCCTTATCACCAGATGCTCAATCGTTAATGGTTAAACACTATTATAATATTGGTGTTGCGGTTGATACACCCAATGGTTTGGTCGTCCCGGTGTTACGCGATGTTGATTCAAAAGGAGCGTTGGAGTTAGCGAAGGAGTTGGGTGGTATAAGTTTGAAGGCTCGTGAAAAGGGCTTAACGCCTGTGGAAATGCAAGGTGGCTGTATGAGCATCTCCAGTTTAGGTGGTATTGGTGGTACAGCTTTTACACCTATTATTAATGCACCTGAAGTTGCGATTTTAGGGTTGTCTCGTTCTTATCAAAAACCCGTTTATAACAAGGATAGTCAAACATTTGAGCCACGATTAACGTTGCCTGTCAGCTTGTCTTATGATCATCGTGTTATTGATGGTGCTGAAGCAGCGCGCTTTATTGTACATTTTGCTAGCCGACTAGCTGATATTGAAACATTAATTCTGTAGGGGAAAAGCATGACACAAGTAATTGAAACTGATGTAGTGGTTCTAGGTAGTGGCCCTGGTGGTTATTCTGCAGCTTATCGTGCTGCTGACCTAGGTCTTCAAGTCACCATGATTGAGCGATACAGCCAGATAGGTGGTGTTTGTCTAAATGTTGGGTGTATCCCCTCAAAAGCATTGTTACACGTTGCAAAAGTTTTAGCCGATGCAAAAGATGCCAGTGTTAGTGGTGTTAAATTTTCTGATCCAGAAATCGATATTTATCAATTGAGATCTTGGAAAGATGGTGTTGTTAAAAAGTTAACCGGTGGTTTAACGATGATGGCTAAGCAGCGTAAGGTGAACGTTGTTCATGGGTACGGTGAATTTGTGGACGGTAATTCTATCATTGTCACTAATGATTCTGGTGAATCTCAGACGGTTAAGTTTAAGCACTGTATTATTGCTGCTGGTTCAAAGCCTGTGAAGCTACCATTTATTCCTGAAGATCCTCGTATTTTTGATTCTACCGGTGCTTTGCAATTAGAGCATACTCAAGGTGATATGTTGGTTTTAGGTGGTGGTATTATTGGTCTTGAGATGGCAACCGTTTATCATTCTTTAGGAGTGAATATTTCAGTAGTTGAAATGATGGATCAATTAATGCCAGGAGCAGATAAAGATCTAGTGGCTCCATATCATAAACGAATCGCTAAAGAATATGATGCCGTTATGTTAGAGACATCAGTTACTAAAGTTGAAGCTAAAGAGGATGGATTATGGGTTACTTTTGACGGTAAGCATGCCCCAGAAACCAATCCAAAACGCTATGATTCTATTTTGTGTGCTGTTGGTCGTAAGCCCAATGGTGCTTTGATCGGTGCCGAAAAGGCCGGCGTTAATGTTGATGAACGTGGGTTTATTGCTGTCGATAAGCAAATGAGAACGAATATCCCTCATATATATGCTATTGGAGATATTATTGGTAATCCAATGCTAGCTCATAAAGCTTCACACGAAGGTCGACTAGCCGCTGAAGTTATTAGTGGTAAAAAACATTACTTTGACGCTAAGTGTATACCGAGTGTTGCATACACAGATCCTGAAATTGCTTGGGTTGGTGTTACCGAGCAAGAAGCTAAAGAGCAAAACATTGCTTATGAAAAGGGTGTTTTTCCTTGGATGGCATCTGGACGTGCACTCGCAATGGAGCGCACAGAAGGTATGACTAAAGTCATCTTTGACGAGCATCATCGTATCATTGGTGGTGGTATCATTGGCGTGAGTGCGGGTGATCTTATTGCTGAAATAGCATTAGCCATTGAAATGGGTTGTGATGCAGAAGATCTTGCGTTGACAATTCATCCTCACCCAACATTAAGTGAATCAGTGATGATGGCGACAGAAGTCTTTGAGGGTACTATTACAGATTTGTATATACCTAAGAAAAAGAAATAAATCGAGGCTTGTGTATGTGTCTCTCATTTCTGAGCGCATTATTTTAATCAGCCTATCCTTACTAATTAAACCTTATCCAGTGTCCTCTTTATTGTTGATGCTGGATTGTGTTCAGAAATAGTCAGACTTTTATTGAGGATTGCGATTTACCTGGATCCTTTTATCTTGGACAGAAGTCATTCTTGTGACATAATAATTTTTTGGTTTTTTAATTCTAAAAGGAGAAAGGGATGTTACTTAAAAGGTCTTTATTGCTAGTTTGTGTTTTAGTCGGTGTTGTTTCACTCAGCGCGTGTAATGAACGTTCTTCAAGAGATGATGCAAGCTCAGCTCCTGCTCAATCATCAGTGACTTCTGGTGATTCTTCTACTGATGATTCTGCTGCTACTGACGCTGCTACTGACGCTGCTACTGACGCTGCTGCTACTGACGCTGCTGCTACTGACGCTGCTGCTACTGACGCTGCTGCTACTGACGCTGCTGCTACTGACGCTGATGCTACTGACGCTGATGCTACTGACGCTGATGCTACTGATTCAGATGCTACTGATTCAGATG